>JAIPEI010000120.1 GCA_021737245.1 Deltaproteobacteria bacterium
ATACGCATCCGCCTCTTTTTTCAACAACTGGGAAAGCTAGTCGCAGAGACGGCTCTCCCTGCGGCAGACCAACCGCGAGATCGCAGAGGCCTACCACCTCAGCACCAAGACCGTGGACACCTATCGGGCCAGGCTGCTGAAAAAGCTGAATCTTCGGAACAACGCGGATCTGTCCCGGTTCGCCATCCAGACCGGGTTGATCGAGGCCTGAGTTCCCTTGCGCCCTGATCGCGCATGAGGCCGTTATGGGCCGCGGGTCACCCCGGCGGATGAAAACACCTGTTTTTTCCTCTTCCGACTGTTGCGGGCTGTCCGAAATATTCTTACAAGAAAAACCCAATCTTTCTGGATTGATGCCGTAGGGCTTATCCGGTATGATTCCGGTCGTGGAAACGATGTCACCGTCCGGTCCGGCCGCTCCGCCTCACGCGTGAAGGCTGGGCGGCCGGGCATGGACGGCCGGATTGAGGCGGGGCAACCCGCGCGTCACCCTGCATTGGTTTCGAAAGGAGGAAACGACATGAAGAAAAAGGGTATCATGGTGTTCATGGGCGTTGCCGCAGTCATCGGTCTCTTTGTCTGCGGAAACGCCCTGGCCGCTTCCAAGGTCGTGATCGGGCATCCCGCCTGCCTCTCCGGAAAGTACGCCAAAGCGGGGGAGCAGGCCGTGGGCGGCATCAACGCCTGCGTGGATTGGGTGAACAACGTCTACGGAGGGGTGATGATCGACGGAAAGCGCGTCCCCATCGAGTACAAGTACTATGACTGCGAGTCCAAGAAGGAGTCCGTGACCAGCCTGATCGGCCGTCTCATTACGGTGGACAAGGTCAACGTGGTCTTCGCGCCCTACAGCTCAGGTTTGACCCTGCGGGGAGCACCGGTGACCGAGAGCCACCAGATGCTCTACATGGATCACGGCGGCGCCAACAACGCGATCTTCCAGCAGGGGTTCCGCTATGTGGTCCAGACCATCGGTCCGGCCACGAGCTACCACCAGGGCACCCTGGACATGATCAAGACGATCGATCCCTCCGCCACGAAGGTGGCCCTGGCCTACGAGGACTCTGAGTTCGCCAAGATGGTCATGGAGGGCGCCAAGATGCACGCCCAGGAGCTCGGCTTCGAGGTGGTGTTCGAGCGCACCTACCCCAAGGGCGTGACCGACCTCACCCCCCTGCTCTCCGCGCTCAAGGCCTCGAAACCGGACTTCATCCTGGGCGGCGGCCACTTCGAGGACGGGCAGCTCTTCAACCGCCAGATGGCGGACCTGGACATCGATTCAAAGGCCCTCTCCCTGATCGCCGCGGCCACCCTGCCGGCCTTCTACGAGGCCCTCACCACCATGGCCGAAGGCGTCATGGGCCCCTCCCACTGGGAGTACGGCGTGACCTACTCCGAGGAAGGCGCCAAGAAGGCCGGGCTGCCGTGGATCGGACCCGGCCAGGACGAGTTCGTGGCGCTCTTCAAGAAGGCCGTGCAGAAGGACATGATCCCGGACTACCACGCGGCCGAGGCGGGCGCCCAGGTCCTGGCCTACGTCCTGGCCGTGGAAAAGGCCGGCTCCCTCGCCTCGGACAAGGTGCGGGCCGCCCTGGGGGACCTCCAGTTCATGAGCTTCTACGGCGGCTGGGACGTGGACGACACCGGCCTGCAGGTGGGCCACACCATGGTGGATGTCCAGTGGCAGGACGCCAAGCGGGTCATCGTCTGGCCCGAGTCGGCCCAGACCGGCAAGCCCTGCTACCCCATGCCCACCTTCGACGAGAAGGCCAAGGGCGTGAAGGCCATCCCCAAGTAACGAACGACACCCTCCCCCGCCCCCGCCCCGCGCGGGGGCGGTTTTCCCGTTCCCGCCGGCCTGTCATCGGGCTCGGCGGGACGGTGCACACCACCACGAGGAAGGGTTCGCATGTTCTTTGAACTGCTTGCCGGCAATCTCATCCAGGGCGTGTTCCTGGGCGCCGTTTACGGCATGGCCACCATGGGCCTCAGCCTGATCTTCGGGGTCCTCAAGGTGGTCAACGTGGGCCACGGGGCCTTCATCATGGTGGGCGCCTTCATCACCCTGGCCCTGTTCGACGGCCTCGGGATCTCCCCCATCCTGGCGATCCCGGCCGCCTTCGGCGTGGGCCTGGCCCTGGGACTCTTTTTCTATTACACGGTCATCCAGCGCCTCATCAAGGCGCCCGAGCTCGCCACCCTCCTGGCCACCTTCTCCATAGGCATCCTCCTGGAGGAGGTGATCAAGCTCGTTTTCGGCTCCGAGTTCCGCGGCTACAATTGGGTGGTGGGCAAGATCGACCTCGGCATCACCGTGGTTCCCATGAGCAAGCTTTACGCCGGCGTGGGGAGCGTGGTAATCGCCGTCCTCCTCTACCTCTGGTTCAACCGGACCCGTGCGGGCTCGGCCATGCGGAGCGTGGTGGAGGACAGCGAGGGAGCAAGGGTCTGCGGCGTGAACGTAGGAGCCGCATACGCCTGGAGCTTCGCGCTCGGCATCGGGCTGACCGTGGCGAGCGGGGTGCTCCTCACCATGTTCATCCCCGTGGGGATCAACCCGTACATGGGCGGGGGCTACACCCTGAAGGCCTTTGTCATCGCGGTGCTGGGCGGGCTGGCCTCTCCCTACGGCGCCTTTTTCGGCGGCCTGGTCTTCGGGCTCATCGAGAACGGCTCCTACACCCTGTTCGCCCTGCTCCCGGGCGTGGAGCCCTTCGCCCTGACCCGGTTCCTGTCGTTCATGATCCTGCTGGTGATCCTTCTGATCCGGCCCACAGGACTGCTGAGGGGAAAATGAAAAAAGACACAGGCAAGTATCTGCCGCTGATCCCGGTCTTTGCCGTGTACCTGGTGCTCTTCCTGATGGGGAAGAACATGTCGGGCATGTGGCAGCTCATGGCCATGCTCCTCTTCTACTGCGCCCTGGGACAGGCCTTCAACATCTTCCTGGGAATGACCGGATACGTGGACTTCGGGTACGTGGCCTTCATGGGCGTGGGAACCTACGGCATGGCGCTCTCCATCGTGCACCTCGCCCACTACGAGGTTCTCGGCGCCTGGGTGATCGTGATCGGCTTCATCATGGCGATCCTGTTCTCCACGATCCTTTCCCTGGCCGTGGGCGCCGTGGCCCTCCGGCTCCGCGGGGCCTACTTCGCCATTGCGACCATCGGCGTGAACGAGGGGTTCCGGTTCCTCATCGAAGGGGCGCGCATCTGGAACGGGTCCGAGGGACTGATCTTCATGGGGGAGCTGAACCAGATCCTGGGCCGGGAGGCGGCGAGCGTGCTCGCCACCTTCTGGGCGGACGTCATGGTCCTGGTGATCGCCGCGCTCGCCGCAGCCGTGACCCTGGTCTACATGCGGAGCAAGATCGGCTACGCCCTCACGGCCCTTCGCGAGGACGAGGATGCGGCCAAGGTCATGGGGATCAACGTCACCAAGTTCAAGATCGTCGCGTTCGTCACGAGCGCCAGCTTCGCCGGGCTCGTGGGGGCCTCCACCTGGGCGCTGAAGACGCCGTACGTGTTCCCGCCGGAGGTGTTCGAGATCCACTACACCATCGAGGCGATCATCATCGTGCTCCTCGGGGGCGCCGGCACCCTGCTCGGCCCCGTGGCCGGCGGGCTGATCTACGGTCTTTCCAAGTACTACCTGTCGATCTTCCTCCCGGGTTTCCAGCTCCTGATCTTCGCCCCGATCATCATCTGCATCATTGTCCTGTTTCCGGAAGGCGTCGTGGGGATGCTCAAGAAACGGCTCAGGGACACCGCCCTGGGACGCTACATCGTGTAAGGCGGGAAGAATATGGCTCTGCTCAAGCTCGAGGAGGTGACCAAGCGGTTTGGAGGCCTCGTTGCGGTCAACGCCGTCAGCCTGGAGATCGATGCCGGGGAGTTCGTCGGCATCGTGGGACCCAACGGCAGCGGCAAGACGACCCTGTTCAATGTGATCAGCGGGGTCTTTTTCCCTGAGGAGGGACGCGTCTTTTTCGAGGACAAGGACGTCACGCGGCTTCCCCCCTTCAAGCGTGCCCCTCTCGGTATCGGCCGGACCTTTCAGATCCCGAGGCCGTTCGCTTCCGCCTCCGTCCGGGAGAACGTGGCCGTGGGCGCCATGTTCGGCGTGCTGGGCCCGGAGGTGAACGTGAACGAGTCCCTGAAAATCGCCGACCAGATCATCGAGCGTGTGGGACTCCAGGAGCACCGGGACAAGCAGGCAGGCACCCTGACCCCCGTGGAGAAGAAGCTCATGGAGATCGCCCGGGCCCTGGCCATGAAACCCAAGCTGCTCCTCATGGACGAGGCCATGGCGGGCATGCACCCGAGCGACATCGACGGCATGGTGGCGTTCATCAAGAACCTGGCCAGGGACGAGGGCATTGCCGTGGTGGCCATGGTGGAGCACATCATGCGGGCCGTGGTGGGCATGGCCGAGAAGGTGATCGTGCTCGATCAGGGCTCAAAAATCGTGGACGCCCCGACCAAGCAGGCGCTCGAGGACCCCAAGGTCATCGAGGTCTACCTGGGGCACCCGCCGGAGGAGTGATTCATGCTCGACGTCAAAGACCTGGAATCCGGCTACGGGCCCATGCAGGTCCTGTGGAAGCCGAGTCTCACCGTGAAAAAGGGGAACATCACCTCGCTGCTCGGGCCCAACGGCGTGGGCAAGAGCACCCTCCTGGAGACGGTGTTCGGTTCCGTTCCCCCGTGGGGCGGACAGGTGCTGTATAACGGCGTCGACGTCACCAGGGTCCCCACCCACAAGAAGGTGGACATGGGGCTGGCCCTGGTGCCCGAGGGAAAGCACCTGTTTCCCAGCATGACCGTGTACGAGAACCTCGCCATGGGTGCGTATCCGAAAAAGGCCATGCCCCACCGGGAAAAGAACATGCAGCTTGTCTACGCCCTGTTTCCGAGGCTCAAGGAGCGAAGCGAGCAGGCGGCCGGGTCCCTCAGCGGAGGCGAGCAGCAGATGGTCACCATCAGCCGGGCCCTGATGACCCAGCCCCAGCTCATCATGCTGGACGAGCCCAGCCAAGGCCTGGCCCCGCTTCTCGTGAGGGAGGTGTTTGAAACCATTGTTAAAATGAAAACAGACATCGGTCTGACAGTGCTCCTCATTGAGCAGAATGCGGATGCGTCGCTCAACTCGGCGGACTACGTCTACATCATGCACGAGGGCACCATCAAGGCGGAAGGCACGCCGGAGGAGATCAAGGGGTCCTCGGAGATCCGGGAGGCCTATCTCGGGATCTGAACGGGTTTCCAGCCGGAACCACCCTCCTTGTTGTCCAGGCTTCCATTGGATGAGTAACGCCCCTGCGGGCGGCCCCCGTGAGCCGCCGGTCTCTGCGCCCGCCTGCAAGGTAGTGCCCATCCATAAACGGACTTTGGGCATTGCTGCGTTTTCCAATTCGGTCAGTATTGACGGAGTCGTAAAAAGTCCGAAGCTTCAATACCTGATCCTGTAATTTCAATGGGTTATCACGTTTCCTGCGACGGGTCGGCGGGTATTTGTGAATCCGTCAATATTCCATTGACACAAATTTCACAAGCGATATAAAAGCAGGACATTGAAGGAGGACGACAACATGGATCCATTTTTGGAAGAAGGCCCGAAAAACCCCATCAAGATCCAGGACAATACTTTCCGCGACGGACACCAGTCGTTGTTTGCCACGCGGATGCGTACCGAGGACATGCTGCCCATTGCGGAGAAGATGGACAGCGTCGGGTTCTGGGCCATGGAGGTCTGGGGGGGGGCCACCTTCGACACCATGCACCGGTTCCTGGGCGAGGACCCGTTCGAGCGGATCCGGACCCTGAAGCAGCACATCAAAAAGACCCCCTTTTCCATGCTGCTGCGGGGGCAGAACCTCGTGGGCTACCGCAACTACGCGGACGATGTGGCCAGGCTCTTCGTGGACAAAGCCTGCGAGGCCGGCATGGACGTCTTCCGGGTCTTCGACGCGCTGAACGACTTCCGGAACTTCAAGACGGTGGTCGAGCGGATCCAGGCGAACGGCAAGCACTTTCAGGGAACCATCTGCTACTCCCTGACCGAACGCCGGATGGGCGGAGACGTGTTCAATCTGGGCTACTACCTTGCCAAGGCCCGCGAGATCCAGGAGATGGGGGCCGACTCCCTCTGTCTCAAGGACATGGCGGGCATCATGAGCCCCTTCGACATCGCCAAGCTGGTCACGGAGCTGAAGAAGGAGATCTCCATCCCCATTCACCTCCACACCCACTACACGAGCGGCATGGCCTCCATGATCTATCTGGAGGCGATCAAGGCCGGCGTGGACATCGTGGACACCTGCCTGGCGCCTTTCGCCCTGCGCACCTCCCAGCCCGCGGTGGAGCCCCTCGCGGCCACCCTCTACCAGACCACGAGGGATCCGGCGTTCGACATCGAGCTGCTCCTCGAGATGGGCGAGCATCTGGAGTCGGTCGCACCCAAGTACCGCGACTACGTGTCGAGGCACCGGATGTCCGTGATCGACACGGGGGTCCTGCTCCACCAGGTGCCGGGCGGCATGATCTCCAACCTGGTGAGCCAGCTCAAGGAGGCCAAGGCCCTGGACCGGCTGCCCGAGGTGTACAGGGAGGTGGCGGTGACGCGCCGGGAGCTGGGCACGCCTCCCCTGGTGACGCCCACCAGCCAGATCGTGGGAGTCCAGGCCGTGCTGAATGTCCTGTTCGGCCGGTACAAGATGGTGACCAACGAGGTCAAGGACCTGGTGTACGGGCTGTACGGGAAGACCCCCACAGGGGTGGACCCCGAGGTGCAGAAGAAGGTGCTCAAGGGCTACAAACGCGGCGAGACGCCCGTTACCGGGCGTGCGGCAGACTACCTGGAGCCTGAGCTGGACAAGGTCCGGGAGCGCGTGGGAGACCTGGCCAAAGACGACTTCGACCTGCTCATCACCGCGCTGTACCCCAACACGGGGATGCAGTTCCTGAAGTGGAAGTACGGCCTGGAGGAAAAGCCGCCCGAAGTAAAGCCCAAGACCCTGGAGGACATCCGCAAGGAGGACGAGGCCATGGCGGCCGCCATCGAGCAGGTCTGCAAGGCTTCCCTCTGATCAGATCGCTTTCGAGCGGTCTTCACACGTAGGCATCGACATGCACAAGGAGAAATCAACCCATGACGTCCAATGAAATCCTCGACCTGCTTTACAGCACCCTGCGAACGACCGGCGTCTGGAACTTCCAGTTCAACATCATCGTTATGTGGGGCATCGGCGCACTGTTCATGTGGCTCGCCATCGCCAAGAAGTACGAGCCCCTGCTTCTTCTCCCCATCGGCTTCGGGATCTTCATCGTCAACTTCCCGCTCGTGCCGATGATGGGGTACGCAGAGGACGGGTACCCGCATCTGCTCGAGTTCTTCTACCACTACGGGCTCGAGTGGGAGATCATCCCCTGTGTGATTTTTCTCGGCCTGGGCGCCATGACCGACTTCGGTCCGCTCATCGCGAACCCCAAGACCCTGATCATCGGCGCCGGCGCCCAGCTGGGCGTGTTCATCACCTTCACCGGGACCGTGCTCGCAGGGTTCACACTCAAGGAGGCCGCCAGCGTGGGGATCATCGGCGGCGCGGACGGACCCACCACGGTCTACCTCACCCAGCATCTGGCTCCCCAGCTGCTGGGCGCGAACGCCCTGGCCGCCTACTCCTACATGGCCATGGTGCCGCTCCTCCAGCCTCCCATCATGCGATTGATGACGAACAGCAAGGAGCGGGTCATCAAGATGCGCCAGCTTCGGGTCGTGTCCCGCCAGGAAAAGATCCTGTTTCCCCTGATCACCTCGGGCATCATCGCCCTGCTCGTCCCCTCGGTCATTCCGCTGATGGGCATGTTCATGCTCGGAAACCTCATGAAGGAAAGCGGCGTGGTGGCCAGGCTCACCGACACCGCCCAGGGCTCGCTCATGAACATCGTGACCATCTTCCTGGGCCTCTCCGTGGGCGCCACCATGCACGCGGACAAGTTCCTCAGCTGGAAACCGTTGTTCATCTTCGGGCTGGGGCTGGTGGATTTTGCCGTGTGCACCATGGGCGGGATCATCACCGTCAAGATCATGAACAAGTTCCTCAAGGAGAAGATCAACCCGCTCATCGGTGCGGCCGGCGTCTCGGCCGTGCCCATGGCCGCCCGGGTCGTCCAGATGCAGGGCATCAAGTACGACAAGTCGAACCACATGCTCATGCACGCCGTGGGACCCAACCTGGCGGGCGTGATCGGTTCGGCCGCGGCCGCGGGGATGTTCATCGCCATGTTCGACTAGCTCGCGCCCGATCGGTCTGATGGGAGGGCGCTTGTGAGATTCCAGCTGCGTGCGAAAGGACGAGCCATGAAACGACTGATGCTGCTGACTGCGATTTTCTGCTTCCTGCTTCCCG
This sequence comes from Deltaproteobacteria bacterium, assembly GCA_021737245.1. GTDB lineage: Bacteria > Desulfobacterota > DSM-4660 > Desulfatiglandales > HGW-15 > JAIPEI01. Next base: position 8,414 of record JAIPEI010000120.1, read on the forward strand.
GGGCCGTTTCGGCCCAGTCGGTCCCGGAGGACTTCCTGGGGCTCCCGGTACCCCAAGGCGAGGAGGTCAAACGAACCGAGGACCGGCTCGAGGTGAAGTCTCCCATGACCCACGACGAGGTGCTGAGCTTTTACAAGCAGAAGCTCGAGGGCATGGAGGACATCAAGATCCGGAACTGGTCGGATCAGTCCTACATCGAGGACGACAGCAACCGGCCCTGGCACTCCGTCACCATTGACAAGGAGTTCAAGGACGGAACCAAGATCGTCATCATGAAGGACAACTGGACCTGGATCATCGGCACCCTGCTCCTCCGGTACGTGGGGGTGTTCGTGGTCCTCCTGCTGCTCCTCGTGGGAATGACCGTCTCGGGGAAGATCATCTCCTCGCGGGTGGAGAAGGCGGACGCAAAGAAGTAGGATCCCGGAAAGAGGTTCTTTTTTCCGGATCGACGCAGAGATTGGGAAAAAGAACCCTTTCTGCAGGAAGGGGGAACAGCCATGCGCAAGAAGGTCACCGTGGTCGGCGCGGGAAACGTGGGATCCACCGCCGCC
>JAIPEI010000121.1 GCA_021737245.1 Deltaproteobacteria bacterium
TGTTGTTTTACCGGGCGACGATCGAAGCCATAGGCGCGGTGAAGCTTAGCCTGGTTACCTCCGGAATCATCCAATGGCCGGCCTGGCCCCTCAAGATCGTTGTGGCATTCGGATTCTGTCTGCTTTCCATCAGGGTACTCATCCAACTGGTCCACGTATTGGCGTACATGCCGGAGAAAGAAACCCATGATATCGCCTGAGCTCATAGGACTGATCGGCATCATGTTGCTGTTGATTCTGCTGCTGTCGGGGATGCCCATCGGGCTGGGTGCCGCGCTCATCGGTTTTTTCGGCATCTGGTACCTGGCCGCTTTGAACACGGCATTGGGGGCCATCGGGCTGATCCCCTACTCAAAGGCCGCCTCATACGAGTTTACCGTGCTGCCCTTGTTCATACTGATGGGCTACCTGGCATTCAATGCCGGTCTCGCCACGAGCGCGTTTGAAACCGGGAAGAAGTGCCTGGGACACCTGCCTGCAGGCCTGGCCATGGCGACCATCACGGCGTGTGCGGCCTTTGGCGCCTGCTGCGGCATGAGCGCCGCGTCCTCGGCGATAATGGGCAGGCTCGTGATCCCCGAGATGGAGAAGCTGCACTACAAGCCGTCTCTCTCGGCCGGCGTGGTGGCTGCCAGTGGGACTTTTGCGGCTCTAATCCCTCCGAGTGGCATCATGGTCGTGTATGCCATCATGACGGAGGTATCGGTAGGCAAGATGCTCATGGCCGGCCTGTTCCCGGGGTTGCTCACGGCCGTTCTCTATGGGGCTATGCTGTACACGAGAGTGAAGATCAATCCCTCGCTGGACGGCGATAAGCTGGAACGCCAGAGCTGGACCGTCAGGCTGCGGTCGCTCCCCCAGCTGTGGAGCATTCTGGTGGTGGGCGTGGTGATCATTGGGGGCATCTACACCGGCGTTTTCACCCCGACCGAAGCCGCTGGCATCGGGGCTCTGGTGTCCCTGATCATGCTCGTGAGCCAAAAGGGGATCAAGCGGTGGAAGAGCTTCAACCTTGCGCTTTCCGACACTGCCCGAACGACCGCCATGATCTTTCTCATCATCGTGGGAATCGTCATCTTCGCCCGGTTCATCGCAATGAGCCGGCTGCCCTACTCTGTTGTCGGGTGGATCTCGGCCCTAGACATGAACCGCTATGTGACCCTCACGTTCATCCTGATCTTCTATGTGATCCTGGGAATGTTCATGGAGGCCATCGGCATGCTTCTCCTGACTATTCCCGTGGCGCTGCCAGTAATTGAAGCCCTCGGTTTCGATCCCATCTGGTTCGGGGTCCTAGTGGTCAAGATGATCGAGGTGGCGCTTGTCACGCCCCCGGTGGGATTGAATGTTTACATCATCAAAGGGGTGGCGTCGAACATTCGGATGGAGGACATGTTCCGTGGATGCTTTCCTTTTGTACTGATGGATTTGATCGTCATCATATTGCTGATCCTATTTCCACAGATTGTTCTCTTCCTGCCTAATACCATGTCATAGGTGAAAACCCTCGGGGTTAAGATGAATCCGTTTGTCGTGGACATGGGGAAGTGCACGGGCTGCAGGTCCTGCGAGCTGGCCTGCTCGTACCATCATAGCGGGGTGTTCAACCCGCGGCGGGCCAGCCTTTTCATAAACCGGTCCGAGAGGGACGGGGAGATCCGGATCCTGCTCTACCACCAGCTGCCCGCGCAGGACAGGACGAACAGGTACGCCTGCAACGGATGCCGGGATGAGGACGATCTCCAGTGCGTCACATACTGTGCTTTCGGGGCCATTGACGCGATTCGAAAAGAGAAGGAAGGTGTTTGAAACGATGCGCCCAGCCTCGTCCATCGCAGGAAGGATTCTCAGGGTCAACCTGAGCACAGGCAGGGTCTGGACCGAGGAGACCCTCCCTTATGTCCGTAACTACATCGGAGGCCGCGGCATCAACGCCAGGATCCTGTTCGACGAGGTCAAGCCCGGCATATCGGCCTTTGATCCGGCCAACCGGTTGATCCTGGGGACCGGTCCGCTGGTGGGAACCCTGGCTCCCTGCGCCTGTCGCCACAACGTGGACGCAAAGAGCCCCATGACGGAGGGGATCGGCTCCGGCAACTCCTGTGGCCACTTTTCCGCGGAGCTCAAGTACGCCGGGTTCGACCACGTGGTGATTCAGGGAAGGGCGAGGAGTCCCGTCTATCTTCGGATCGAGGACGGGCGGTGCGATCTGCGGGACGCCTCGCACCTGTGGGGCGGGACGACCGGTGAGACCGACGACCGCATCAAGGAGGACGAGGGGGACGAAACCGTTCAGGTGGCCTCAATCGGCCCGGCCGGAGAAAACCTTGTCAGGAGCGCCTGCCTCATTGCCAACCGGGCCAGGGCCGCGGCCCGTTGCGGGCTGGGCGCGGTCATGGGTTCAAAGAACCTGAAGGCCTTCGTCGTGAGAGGGTCCAACGGCGTTGGGGCGGCCCATCCTCGATCGTTCATGGAACAGGTGAAGGAGGCCTGGAACAAGACAAGGACGAGCCCGACCGTTGCGCCTTACCGGGAGTGGGGCACCTTCAGGACCCCGGAGGTGTTCAATACGCTCGGGCACCTGCCTGTCAGGAACTTCCAGGACGAGTTTCTGGATCAAGGCGTCCTCGAGGGGGTGGATCCTGCACGCTGCAGACGGGAGTACGAGGTCAGGAGGCTGGGCTACACCTCCTGCCCCGTATCGTGCAGCCACTTCTACCGTGTGGAAAAGGGCCCGCTGGCCGGCCTGGTCTGCGAAGGGATTGAAACCAACGACGTCCTGAACTTCGTGTCCAAGCTGGAGATCAAGGATCTTGCAGGGGTGATTCAGCTGCATCACCTGTGCAGCGAATACGGGCTTGACCAGGACAACGTGTCGGGTGCCGTGGCCTGGGCCTTTGAATGCTATCAGCGGGGGATCCTCGGCGAGGAGGAAACGGACGGGCTGAGACTGCAGTGGGGGGATCAGGAGGTCGTTGGGGAGCTTCTACGAAAGACGGCATGGCGGGGGGGCATCGGAGACCTGCTCGCTGAGGGGTCCAAGAGGGCGGCCGATGTCATTGGAAAGGGCTCCGGCGCCTTTGCCATCCACATCAAGGGGCAGGACTCCATCGAGGCTCTCCGGGGGTCGGGCAGGGCCTGGGCACTCGGGTGCGTTGTCTCCACGAGAGGAGGCACCCACACCCGGGGTGCAAATCTCGTGGAAATGCGGGACTACCCCGAGGAGGTCTACCAGAGGGTCTGGGGCGTGCCTAAGCTGAACGGACCGCTCGCCTACGAGTACAAACCGCACCTGGTTTCGTACTATGAGCAGCTCCGCGCCGTCAACGACAGCCTGGGCATCTGCAACTTTGTGGGGAATGACGTCGACCCGGACCTCATGGGCCCGGACCGGCTTGCCGGTCTGTTCCAGGCTGCTACGGGGATCAGGATGACGGGCGAGGAGCTGATGACGGTGGGCCGGAGGATCCACAACATTGAGAAGGCGTTCAACGTACTTCATGCCGGTTACGGGCGAAAGGACGACTACCCGCCACGGAGGTTTGTCGAGGAACCGGTGGCCTCTGGCCCGAGGAAGGGGGAGCGGCTTCCCATCGAAGCGTGGGATGCCATGCTTGACGAGTACTATGAGCTGAACGGCTGGGACAGGGAAACCGGTCTGCAGACGAGGGAGTGCCTGGAGTCCCTCGGGCTGCAGGAAATCGCGGATAGACTGGAGGCGGCGGGAAGGATCGGACGATCAGGTCAAAAGGGACGTTCTTAAATATTTCAATAACTCGTTCCGGCCCGTGGAAACAGCCGAAGCCGGTTTCCTGAGACCGGTTGGAAAAAGGCTGCAGTACCGAGTTATTGAAATATTTAAGAACGTCCCCTGACGAGCATGAGAACGAAGGTCTTGTCAACCATGCCGGTATCGCTGCTCCAGGATGCGGTTCTCGAGCTTGGAGAAGTCCATGTACTCCCGGAGGGTCCTCGACTCGAAGGCGTGGCGTTCCGTGGGCCGGCGCTCCGCCAGGACGCGCTTCGAACGGACCACCCTGGCTCGGAGCCCGGGAGGGGCCGTGTTCAGGATCACCAGGTCGAGCCGGTCCGTGCCGAGACGGTCGCAGAGGTCCCCGATCAGCTCCAGCCGCTTTGCCGGGAAGTCCCCTTCGGTGAGGTAGACGGCGATGTCCACGTCGCTCAGGGGCGTGGTCTTGCCCGTGGCCATGCTGCCGAAGAGGTAGGCAAAGGCGATGTCCTCCCTTTCCTGGAGGTAGCGCTGGGCGGCGGTCAGGTCCATGGGGTTCCTTTCACCGGGGCGTTTCTCGAAGGCATTCTACTGCAAGTTCCTGCGGGACTCAACGGTGAAGGTATCGCTGTTATTCCTCGTCAGATCGATCAAAGGGGGCATGATGGTGACCTCGGGTGAGGGGTTCCAGGGAAAGGGCATGACCCGGATGTCCATGTCCCTGGTGGCCCGGGGGTAGCCGTGGGCTGCCGGGGCGCAGGCGCCGCCCAGGAGGGGTCAGGATGCCTGCCCGGTGAAGGCCGTCCGGGCGTTGCCCGTGTTGGATGAGGGCGCCCGGGCGAGCACGACGCCTTCACGCGCGACCGCCCCTGCAATGCCTCGGCCCCGGCTACGGCCCCGGGCCAGGGCCGTGGAGGTCATCACGAAGAGGTCCACCGGGACCGGGGCCTCGAGGAAGAGCCCGGCCGCTTCCATGCGGATATTTTCTTGCAGGGAGGCGGAGCGGTCCTCGATCTCGACGAGGACGTCCGCATCGCTTCGGGGAGTGGCCCGGCCCGAGGCAAAGGAGCCGAACAGGTGGACCGCCTCCACCTCGGGGCGGCGGTCCAGGAGCCGCTCGGCGCAGGCGTGAAGGGCCTCCCTGACCGCGTCCGGGTCAACGAATCGACTGCTCGCATAGGTGGTAAAGGGCTTCCGCATCCTGGATGGCCTGCTCGGCCTCGCCGGCCGTGTAATAGTCCCGGGGCGATCCCGTGTCGAAACCGTTGGGATACCGGGTCGGGATGTAGTGCTTGTCCAGCCGCTTTGCGGCCTCCATGAGCCCGGGCGGCACCTCCATCCGGTGCTGGAGGTCCTTGAGCAGCCGTGAGATCCCATGTCCCCACGCGTCGCCCCCCAGGTGGAGGAAGAGGGCCTTGACCGCCTTTTCCGCGGCCTGATGACAGGCGAAGCAGGACCAGTCGTGGTGCCCGGCCTCGACCGAGCTCCGGGCGTGCTCAAGGTCGTGCCGGGCCTGGGCCAGCCAATCCGTGCTGCGGTTCGACATGGCGGGTTCCCTCCTGCGCGGCAACGTCAGCTGGACAATTTCAGGCGGCCCTCATTGTACTGCAAAGCGGGCTCGTTTTACAATGCTGTGAGCCAGGTGAGCGCGTCCGCGATGCGCTCGCCTGCGTGGCCTTCCCAGAGGGGGGGAAGGGTGCCGCGCTTGCCGTGGCCGTCGAGCACCTCGCGGACCGCCTGCTCGAGCGCATGCGTGTCCTCGCCCGCCAGGGTGTTGGTCCCCGTGGCCACGGTGACCGGCCATTCGGTGTTGGCCCGGGCCGTGATGCAGGGCACGCCCAGGAAGGTGGTCTCGGCCTGGATGCCGCCCGAGTCGGTGATCACGCATGCGGCGTGGCGCTGGAGGGCCAGGAAGTCCAGGTAGCCCAGGGGGTCGATCAGGTGGAACCGGCCGCTCCGGGGCTCGATGGAGAGGTCCTGAAGGCGCTTGCGGGTGCGGGGGTGGATGGGGAAGATCATGGGGAGGTCCCGGCTGAGCTCGTCCAGCGTGCCCATGAGCCGGACGAGGCGGTCGGGGTCGTCCACGTTGGAGGGCCGGTGAAGGGTGACCAGGGCGTAGTCCTCCCGGCCCCATTTGTCGGAGAGCCCCCCATCCCATCGCTCCAGGGCCTTGGGAAAGAGGCGGAGGAGGGTGTCCATCATCACGTTTCCCACGAAGCGGATTCTGTGGGAGGGGATGCCCTCCCGGGCCAGGTTCTCGTTTCCCTCCACCGTGGGGGTGAGGAGGAGGTCCGAGGCCTGGTCCGTGAGGAGCCGGTTGATCTCCTCGGGCATGGTCCGGTCGAAGGAGCGCACGCCCGCCTCCACGTGGGCCACCGGCACGTGGAGCTTGGCGCAGACCAGGGCGGCGGCCAGGGTGGAGTTGACGTCGCCGTAGACCAGAACTCGGTCGGGCATCTGCTCGAGCGCCACCTGCTCGAAGCGGATCATGACCTCGGCGGTCTGGGCCGCGTGGGAGGCCGAGCCCACGCCCAGGTTCAGGTCGGGCTCGGGGAGGTCCAGCTCCCGGAAGAAGATCTCGCTCATGGCCGCGTCATAGTGCTGCCCCGTGTGGACCAGGATCTGGGAGACGCCGGCCTTGCCGGCCAGGGCGGCGTGGACGGGCGCGGCCTTCATGAAGTTGGGCCGGGCGCCCACCACGTGGAGCATGCGGAGGCCGCCGGCCATCAGGTGAGGGCCTCGGCGATCCGGTCCTGGTCGGCCTCCTCCAGGTAGGGGTGCATGGGCAGGCTGAAGATCCGCTGGGAGCAGTTCTCGCTCGCACGGAACATTCCCTCCTCGTACCCCAGGCGGCTGAACGCGGTCTGGAGGTGGAGCGGCTTGGGGTAGTAGACGGCCGTGGGGATGTCCGCGTCCCTGAGCTTCTGCTGGAGCTCGGTGCGGTGCGCGCCGTCCCGGGCCAGGACCGAGTACTGGGCCCAGGCCGAGACATAGCCCTCAGGGACGTTCGGCAGGATCAGGTCGGGGGCCGCGGCGGTGAGCTTCTCCGCGTACCGGGCCGCCACGGCCTGGCGGAGCTCGATCTCCTCGGGGAAGATGGTGAACTTGGCCAGGAGCACGGCGGCCTGGAGCGTGTCCAGGCGGCCGTTCATGCCGATCCGCACGTTCTCGTACTTGTCCCGCCCCTGTCCGTGGACCAGGATGGAGCGGATGGTCTCCTCGAGCTCGTCGTCGCCGGTGAACACCATGCCGCCGTCGCCGTACCCGCCCAGGGGCTTGGCCGGGAAAAAGGAGGTGCAGGCCACGTCTCCCAGGCTGCACGCCTTGCGGCCCTTGTACTCCGCGCCGAAGGACTGGGCCGCGTCCTCGATCACGGCGAGGCCGTGCTTTTCCGCCACCTCGGCGACGGCGTCGTAGTCCGCGGGGAGACCGAAGAGATCCACGGGCATCACCGCCCGGGGGGTGAGCATGCCGGCTGCCTCGGGGAGCGGATGGCGCTTGTCGTCCGAGGCCTGGACCGCCAGCACGGCCTTTTCCAGGGCGCCCGGGTCGATGTTGTAGGTGGTGCGGTCGATGTCCACGAACACGGGCGTGGCGCCCAGGAGGCTCACCACCTCGGCCGTGGCCACGAAGGTGAAGGGCGTGGTAAAGACCGCGTCGCCCGGGCCCACGTCCAGGGCCATGAGGGCGAGGAGCAGGGCGTCCGTGCCCGAGGAGCAGCCGATGGCGTGCGCGGCGCCGGTGTAGGCGGCCAACCGCTTCTCCAGCTCCTTGATCTCCGGGCCCATGATGTAGCGGCCGTGGTCGAGCACGCCTCGGAGGTTGGCCTCCACGGCGTCGCGGATCCTTGCCTGCTGCGCCTTCAAATCAATGAACTGCATGTCCGAAGTTCCTTTCTGAGAGTAGGGGATGTTCTTGCGTCATTCGATAGCTCGGCTGGACCGGGGGTGTTTGTCCGGGACTGGGCCGTAGTTATACGCTTTGATCCGCCGTGAGGCAACCGGATTGTTGAGGTTCCGCAAAAGGCCGGATCACATCTCGGGCATCCAGAGCTCCACCTTTCTTCGATCCAGTCCGGACCTTCGCTCGGAGCGTCGCCGCCGCTCAGGCTCGGCGAATCGGGGATCGTGCCAGGTCCTTCGATCCTCGCCGGTCCGCCTTTCTGTTCCGTTGCGCTTTTCCTTGTGCCGCCGCAACTTCATGGTCTGCACCTCCTCGGTTGCGCCCGGGCCGTGCGGCCTGCACGGTCCGCGCGAATGTGGGGCAGCGGGCGTTTCCACGGCCTGTCACCCTTGCCGGGGAAGGGCCGTCCCGCCCGCTGCAAGGGGGTGGGCATAGGTAGCTCAAATCCCCTGGTCCAGCTTTTCCGGGTGGGCCTGAAGCCACCGGACCAGCGCTTCCAGGAGGGACTCGATGTCTTTCAGCTCCTCGGTGCTGAGCTGGTAGAGCTCCGCCTGGGTCACCTCGTGGTAGAAGTGGACCATCCGGTTCCGGTAGCCGGCGATCTGGCGGAGAAGCATGCCCTGGTCCTCGGAGAGGACGCCCTCCTTTGCGAGCTCGGTGCCGATCTCCTTGTACTCGGCGGCGACAACGGCGAAACCCTTGGCCAGAATGTGCCGCCCCAAATCCAGGAGGGCCTCGATGCCTCTTCTCAGGTAGGATTCAGCTGAGGCGACGTTTCTGCGGTCGCCTGCGAACTCGTCGTAGGAGGAGAGGGGGAGGCCCTGGATGGAATGAATCATCTCGCGAACCCAGGCCGCGCGTTCCGAAACCACATTTGCTCGGATCTTTGTCGGGGTCATCGTGCACCCTCCTCCAGGACCGCGCGAATTCGCTCCTTCTGAAAAGGCGCCAGGTCCCCGGCTCTCCTGAGCACGAACAGCTCGTACCTGGCCTGCCGGTCCAGGTCGTCGGAGTAGAGCAGCTCGCCGCGGATGATCTCCAGGGCCAGGAAGGCGTCGGCCTCGGGAAGCAGCACTAGATCCACCCGGCTGACCTGGAACAGGTCCTCCAGCTCCATGCTCAGCCTGCGCCCCCCCCGAGGGCCCCACTGGTCCCGTTCTGCCGGGAGGACCCCCATGTCCACGTCAGATGCGGAGGTTTGGAGCGAGTCGGCCTTTCCGGCGACGAGCGCTGAGACCTCCTCGGCCCGGCTTCCGAAGACGTACAGGTCGGCCACTCGGTAGCGCCGGCATATGTCCTCGATTTGC
>JAIPEI010000122.1 GCA_021737245.1 Deltaproteobacteria bacterium
CCCAGCAGAACCGCCGATCGGCGGGCGATTCCGTGGATCCCGGCGAGGAGATCCACGCCCGTGGAAAGCGCGTGGTGGTGATCGGGGGAGGGGATACCGGCTCCGACTGCGTGGGAACGGCGCTGCGCCAGGGGGCGGAGCGCGTCGTGCAGCTGGAGATCCTCCCGCGGCCGCCGGAGAAGCGGGACCCGGCCACGCCGTGGCCCATGTGGCCCCGCATGCTCAGACGCACCCACGCCCATTACGAGGGCGGGGAGCTCCTCTGGTCCGTCATGGCCACCGAGTTCCTGGGCCGGGACGGCAAGGTCGCCGGGCTATGCGGGGTCGAGGTGGACTGGAGGCCGGAAGGGGGCGCCCCCCCTTCGCCCAGGCCGGTGCCGGGCACCGGGTTCGAGATCGAGGCCGACCTGGTTCTGCTGGCCATGGGGTTCACGGGGCCGAAAAAGACCCCCCTGGTCCAAGGCCTGGGCCTGGAGTTGGACGAACGGGGCAACCTCCGGACCTTCGGCGGCCGCCGGACCTCGGTGGCGGGCGTGTTTGCCGCCGGGGACATGGCCCTGGGGCAGTCGCTGGTGGTCCGGGCCATGGCGGACGGGCGGGAGGCGGCCCGGGGGATCATGGCGTATCTGTCGGGGCGGGAGCCGGCGGCCCGCGGGTCGGATTAGCGCTTTACTCATGAAATCCTGTCACAAAAAACAATGAGGTTTTTGACACCCGGGCCGCAGGCGGCGGAGGCCGGGGTTTTCCGGAGCGGACATCAGCGGGAGGCCTTCGTCATTGCGGGTGGTTACGTCCGGGGGAAACCGCGGCCATCCCCCGCCTGAAATCAGAATGGAGAGGTTGAGCGAGCTCGCAAACGCAGGTCCTTCCCACCCGGGAAAGGCTTCGTGGCGGGGGTGGAACGCGGAGGGGGGCAGGAATCCCCCGGTCGTAACCGCCCCCAATGACCAGGCCGGGAGCGAAGGAAGCGGAGGAAGGCCCCGGCCTCCAGAGCCGGCCGTTCCTCTACAGGGTTGCGAGAGTCAGCCTGCTTTAGCTGCACTGAAAAATGGAATCAAGGATAATTTGGGCTAATTGAGCTCAATGGAAAAACGTTTGCAAAACCGCGTCCGATGGGGTAGGACCGCTGCATCATGATCGCCGTCGTGGACTACAAAGCAGGGAACCTTCGAAGCGTGGAGCGCGCTTTGAACCGGCTGGGGGTGCCGTGTGCCGTCACGGCGGACCCCGATGCGATCCGTTCGGCGGACCGGGTGATCTTTCCCGGTGTGGGCGCGGCGGGTGCGGCCGTCGAGGACCTCGAAGCGGCCGGGATCGACCGGGTGCTCCGCGAGCTGTTCGATCGAGGAACCCCGTTCCTGGGAATCTGCCTCGGCGCCCAGATCATCCTGGAGCGGAGCGAGGAGAACGACGCCGCCTGCCTGGGGCTTCTCCCCGGAACCGTGACCCGGTTCCCCTCGCCGCTTCTCGACGAGGCGGGAGAGCGGCTGAAGGTCCCCCACATGGGGTGGAACGGGCTCCGGAAGAGGTCGAACCATCCGGTCCTCGAGGACGTGCGGGAGACGGACGAGTTCTACTTCGTCCACGGCTACTACCCCCGGCCCGCAGCGGAGCGGTACGTCATCGCCACCACGGAGTACGGCACGCTCTTTCCCTCGGTCATCGGCACGAGGAACCTCGTGGCCATGCAGTTCCACCCGGAAAAGAGCGGGGCCCCGGGGCTGAGAATCCTGGAGCGCTTTGCCCGATGGGACGGCCGTGATGCTGAGTAAACGGATCATTCCCTGCCTGGACGTGCGGGACGGAAAGACCACCAAGGGGATCCGGTTCCAGGGGAACGTTGAGATCGGCGACCCCGTCGAGATGGCCCGGTTCTACTACGAGCAGGGCGCGGACGAGATCGTCTTCTACGACATCACCGCCTCCAGCGACCGGCGGGACATCATGATCGACGTAGTGGACCGGGTCGCGCGGGAGATCTTCATCCCGTTCTCCGTAGGCGGGGGCATCCGCACCCTGGAGGACATGCGGCGGGTCCTCCTGGCGGGCGCGGAAAAGGTGAGCGTGAACAGCGCCGCCGTTCGCGAGCCGTCCATCATCCGCGAGGGGGCCCGGGCCTTCGGGAGCCAGTGTATCGTCCTGGGCATGGACGTCAAACGGGTCGAGCCGACCCGGGAGATCCCGTCGGGCTACGAGATGGTCATCAACGGGGGAAGAAGCTGCACCGGCAGGGACGCTCTGGCCTGGGCGCTGGAGGCCGAGGCGCTCGGTGCAGGCGAGATCTGCCTCAACTCCATCGACGCGGACGGAACCCGGCAGGGGTACGAGCTGGAGCTGACCGCGCTCATCTCCGGCCGGGTGGGGATCCCGGTGATCGCCTCGGGCGGCGCCGGCTGCATCGAGCATCTGTTCGAGGCCCTGACCGGGGGGCGGGCGGATGCGGTTCTGGTAGCCTCCATCGTCCACTACGGGACCTGCACCATCCGGGAGATCAAGGAGCGGCTGCACGAGCTCGGGGTGAAGGTCCGGCGGACCTGGGACTGAGATCGACAAGGAGTCGCCAATTTACAGACCCGGTTCTCCCGCGCAGAGCACGGGAGGCAGAGAAGACCGGGGCTGCCGTGAAACCCCGTTGCGTGGAGATCTTTTTGTCTGGATGCACCGGAAAAGCATTGGAGCCTGAAGCATGAAGGCGCTGCTGGCACTCGAGGACGGCGCGGTTTTCCGGGGCCGGTCGTTCACCGGTCCCGTGGAGACCACGGGAGAGGTCGTGTTCAACACGAGCATGTCCGGCTATCAGGAGATTCTCACGGACCCCTCCTACTGCGGGCAGATGGTGACCATGACCTACCCTCTGATCGGCAACTACGGGGTGAACGCCGAGGACGTGGAGTCCTCGCGCATCCAGGTCCGGGCCCTGCTGGTGCGGGAGTACCAGGAGGCCCCCAGCAACTGGCGGAGCGAGAAGAGCCTGGCCGACTACCTCGGGGAGGCGGGCATACCCGGCATCGAGGGGATGGACACGCGGGCGCTGACCCGGCGGATCCGGAACGTCGGGGCCATGCGGGCGGCGCTCTCCACCGGGGATCTGGATCCCTCATCCCTGGTGGAAAAGGCACGGCGGACCCCTGACATGGAGGGGCTGGACCTGGTCCGGGAGGTGACCTGCGCCGGCCCGGCCCTGTGGCGGGACGGACGGCCGGTTCCCGTGGAGGGAACGCTCGACGATTTCCAGTGGCCCGGACCCGGGGACCGGTGGCGGGTGGTGGCCGTGGACTACGGGGTCAAGTCGAACATCCTCCGGTCCCTCGAGAAGCGTGGCTGCACGGTCCTGGTGGTGCCGGCGGACGTACCCGGTGAGGCGATCGACCGGCTGGAGCCGCACGGGCTCTTCCTGAGCAACGGGCCCGGGGACCCCGCTGCTGTCACCTACGCCGTGGACATGCTCCGTGGACAGATGGGGCGGCGTCCCACCTTCGGCATCTGCCTGGGACACCAGCTGCTCGGGCTCGCCCTGGGCGGGAAGACCTTCAAGCTCAAGTTCGGCCACCGTGGGGGGAACCAGCCGGTCAAGGACCTCTCCACGGGCAAGGTGGAGATCACCTCCCAGAACCACGGGTTCTGCGTGGACATGCACTCCATCCAGGATCCGGACGTGGAGCTCACCCACGTCAACCTGAACGACAACACCCTCGAAGGGCTGCGGCACAAGAAGATCCCGCTCTTCTCGGTCCAGTACCACCCGGAGGCCTCTCCCGGCCCCCACGACGCCGGCTACCTGTTCGACCGGTTCGTGAAGATGATGGAGGAGCATCGGGGACGTTCTTAAATCATTGAATATCTCTCGAGGCGGAGTGCAGGCGTTGTGAGCAATGCGAGTTATTGAATCATTTAAGAACGTCCCCTGGAGCCTATGCCGAAGCGTACCGACATAAACAAGATCCTGATCATCGGGTCCGGCCCCATTGTCATCGGCCAGGCCTGCGAGTTCGACTACTCGGGCACCCAGGCCTGCAAGGCGCTCATGGAGGAGGGATACGAGGTCGTTCTGATCAACAGCAACCCCGCCACCATCATGACCGACCCTGAGACGGCGCATCGGACCTACGTGGAGCCCATCCAGCCGGAGATCGTGGCCAAGGTCGTGGAGCGGGAGCGGCCGGATGCGCTGCTCCCGACGCTGGGCGGCCAGACCGGGTTGAACACCGCGGTCAAGCTGGCCCGGACCGGCCTGCTCGACCGGCTGGGGGTCGAGGTGATCGGGGCGTCCATCCCGGTCATCCTCAAGGCCGAGGACCGGGAGCAGTTCCGCGACGCCATGACGCGGATCGGGCTGCGGGTGCCCGGGAACGAGATCGTGCGCGACATGGAGCAGGCCAGGGCCGCCGCCGAGCGGATCGGCTACCCCCTGATCATCCGCCCGAGCTTCACCCTGGGCGGCATCGGCGGCGGCGTGGCTTACAACCGGGAGGAAATGGAGCGCATGGCCCACAACGGCCTCGAGGCCAGCATGATCAACGAGGTGATCGTCGAGGAGTCGCTGATCGGCTGGAAGGAGTATGAGCTCGAGGTGATGCGCGACTTCAAGGACAACGTGGTGATCATCTGCTCCATCGAGAACCTCGATCCCATGGGCGTGCACACCGGGGACAGCATCACTGTGGCTCCGGCCCAGACCCTGACGGACCGGGAGTACCAGGTCATGAGGGATGCGTCCATCGCCGTCATCCGCGAGATCGGGGTCGAGACCGGCGGGAGCAACATCCAGTTCGCGGTCCACCCCGCCACCGGCGAGATGATCGTCATCGAGATGAACCCCCGTGTCTCCCGGAGCTCCGCCCTCGCCTCCAAGGCCACGGGCTTCCCCATCGCCAAGATCGCCACCAAGCTGGCCGTGGGCTACACCCTGGACGAGATCGCCAACGACATCACCCGCGAGACCCGGGCTTCGTTCGAGCCCACCCTCGACTACTGCGTGGTCAAGATCCCTCGTTGGACCTTCGAAAAGTTCCCGGGCGCCGAGGACCGTCTCACCACCTCCATGAAGTCCGTGGGCGAAACCATGGCCATCGGCCGCACCTTCAAGGAGTCCCTCCAGAAGGCGGTGCGCTCCCTGGAGATCGGCCGGTTCGGCCTGGGAAGGGACCGGCCCGGTCCGCCTCCCCCCCTCCCGGACGTGCTCGAGCTCGAGGAGCGGCTCGTCAACCCGAACTCGGGACGGCTCTTCACCCTGTACCAGGCCATGGAGGCCGGGCTCTCCCTGGAACGGCTGAACGAGCTCACCCACATCGATCCCTGGTTCCTGCACCACATCCATCGTATCCTTCTCCTGGAGCAGGAGCTCTTCGCCGCCTCGGAGAATGGCCTGGTCGCCTTTCGAGCCGACCCGGACCTCCTCCGCAGGGCCAAGGAGTACGGCTACTCCGACGTGAAGCTGGGGGTGCTTTTCGGCTGCTCCGAGCAGGATGTGCGGGATTGCAGGAAGGCACTGGGGATCGAGCCGGTCTACAAGCTCGTGGACACCTGCGCGGCCGAGTTCGAGGCCTACACGCCCTACTTCTACTCCACCTACGAGCAGGAGAACGAGATCCGCACCTCGGACAAGCGCAAGGTGGTGATCCTGGGCGGGGGGCCCAATCGGATCGGGCAGGGGATCGAGTTCGACTACTGCTGCGTGCAGGCCTCCTTCGCCCTCAGGGAGATGGGTGTCGAGAGCATCATGGTGAACAGCAACCCGGAGACCGTGAGCACGGACTACGATACGTCGGACAAGCTCTACTTCGAGCCCCTCACCCGGGAGGACGTGCTCAACATCATCGAGCAGGAGCAGCCCGAGGGGGTGATCGTCCAGTTCGGGGGGCAGACCCCGCTCAACCTGGCGGTTCCCCTGGAGGAGGCGGGCGTCCGCATCCTCGGAACGAGCCCGGACAGCATCGACCGGGCCGAGGACCGGGAACGGTTTCAGGCCCTGCTCCGCAAGCTCGACATCCTCCAGCCCGAGAACCGCATCGCCTTCCGGGAGGAGGAGGCCGTGCGCCTTGCGGACGAGATCGGCTACCCGGTGGTGGTCCGGCCCTCCTTCGTCCTGGGCGGGCGGGCCATGGAGATCATCTACGACCGGAAGGCCCTGGAAGCTTACATCCACACGGCCGTGGACGTCTCGCCGGGCAAGCCCGTGCTCCTGGACCGGTTCCTCGAGCACGCCGTGGAGATCGACGTGGACGCCCTCTCCGACGGCAAGGACACCTTCATCGGCGGCGTCATGGAGCA
Organism: Deltaproteobacteria bacterium; assembly: GCA_021737245.1. GTDB lineage: Bacteria > Desulfobacterota > DSM-4660 > Desulfatiglandales > HGW-15 > JAIPEI01. The sequence goes on from JAIPEI010000122.1 coordinate 6,271, forward strand.
CATCGAGGAAGCCGGCATCCACAGCGGCGACAGCGCGTGCGTGCTGCCTCCCATGGGCCTGAAGCCCGAGATCCTGGAGCGGATCAAGGAGCACACCCGGGACCTGGCCCGGGAGCTGGGCGTGGTGGGGCTCATGAACATCCAGTACGCCGTGAAGGACGACACCATCTACGTGATCGAGGTGAACCCCCGCGGCTCCCGGACCGTCCCGTTCGTGAGCAAGGCCACCGGCGTGCCCCTGGCCAGGCTGGCCACCCAGGTGATCCTGGGCAGGAGCCTGGCGGAGCTCGGCCTGAGCCGCGAGGTCGTGCCCGCACACATCTCGGTCAAGGAGTCGGTCTTTCCATTCAACCGCTTCCCGGGTGTGGACACCCTGCTGGGCCCGGAGATGAAATCCACAGGCGAGGTCATGGGAATCGACAGCACCTTCGGGCTGGCTTTTGCCAAGAGCCAGATGGCCGCCGGCCAGAACCTGCCCCTTTCCGGGACCGTCTTCATCAGCGTGAAGGACGAGGACAAGGAAGCGCTGCTCGACACCGCCGCCACCCTGTCGAACCTGGGCTTTCGTATCCTGGCCACCTCCGGGACCTCGAAGTTCCTCACCCGCAACAACATCCCGAACGAACGGGTGAACAAGGTCCGCGAGGGGCGCCCCCACATCGTGGACATGATCAAGAACGGCGGGATCGACCTGGTGATCAACACGGTGAGCGGCAAGAAGACCGTTTCCGAGTCCATCTCTATTCGTTTGGCCACACTGGCCCTCGAGATCCCTTACACCACGACCGTTTCGGGAGCCCGTGCCGCGGCTCAGGCCATAGAGGCGCTCAAGCAGGGCGCGGTGAAGGTGAAGACCCTCCAGGAGTATCATCATGCGGCGCCGGCGGCCGGCTGGGACCTCCCGTCGGGGCCGACCTCATCGGAGTCGATTTCATGAACGCACTCGATCACGATCCAGGCATCGAGGCCTTCCGCTCCCGGAGGCCGCGGGAGGAGTGCGGCATCTTCGGGGTTTACAACCACGAGGAAGCGGCCAAGCTCACCTACTTCGGCCTCTATGCACTCCAGCACCGGGGACAGGAGAGCGCGGGCATCGTGGTCTCGGACGGCTGCCGGGTCACGGCCCACAAGGACATGGGGCTCGTGCCGGACATCTTCAACGAGCGGATCCTCGAGCAGCTGTCGGGGCACATGGCCCTGGGGCACGTGCGATACAGCACCACCGGCTCCTCCCTCGTGGCCAACGCCCAGCCGTTCACGGTCAAGCACTGCGGACACTCCCTGGCCATCGCCCACAACGGCAACCTGGTGAACGCGCGGGACCTGCGCAACCGGCTGGAGAGTAAGGGCTCCATCTTCCAGACCACCATGGACAGCGAGATCGTGCTCCACCTCCTGGCCCGGTCCCTCAAGCGCGGGCTGGAGCAGGCGGTGCTCGACATGGCCGTGAAGGTGGAGGGCGCCTACTCCATGGTCCTCATGACCGAGGAGGCCATGATCGCCATCCGGGATCGGAACGGATTCCGTCCCCTCTGCCTGGGTCGGCTCGACTCGGGGTATGTGGTGGCCTCGGAGACGTGCGCCCTGGACCTGGTGGAGGCCGAGTACATCCGGGACATCGAGCCCGGAGAGGTCCTGATCATGGACAAGGGCGGGCTCCGCAGCCTGAGCCTTCCCGAAGGCGGACGCAGATCCCAGTGCATCTTCGAGCTCATCTACTTCGCCCGTCCCGACAGCAACGTGTTCGGGGAGAACGTTTATGGCTTCCGAAAGAGGCAGGGCAGGCTCCTGGCGGAGGAGTTTCCGGTGGAGGCGGACTTCGTCATGCCGTTTCCCGACTCCGGAAGCTACGCGGCCATCGGCTACGCCCAGGCCTCGGGAATGCCCCTGGAGATGGGCATGATCCGCAACCACTATGTGGGACGGACGTTCATCCAGCCGTCCCAGAGCATGCGCGACTTCGGCGTCAAGGTGAAGCTGAACCCGGTCCGGGAGCTGCTCAAGGGCAAGCGGGTGCTCATCATCGAGGACTCCATCATCCGGGGCACCACGGCCCGCACCCGGATCAAGACCCTCAGGAACGTGGGGGCCCGGGAGATCCACATGCTGGTGAGCTGCCCTCCCCACTGCTGCCCGTGTCCCTACGGGATCGATTTCTCCACCCGCGGAGAGCTCATCGCGGCCCGGAAGACCGTGGAGGAGATCCGGGCCTTCGCCGGGCTGGACAGCCTGGGCTACCTGAGCATGGACAACCTGACCCGGGCCACCTCCATTCCCCGGGAGGAGCTGTGCTTTGCCTGCTTCGACGGGAACTACCCTGTCCCCGTCATGGAGGAGCTCTCCAAGTTCAGCCTGGAGTAAAGAAAAACGGAAAAAAATCGCCTTGACAGGGTAACCCTTCCTTTTCTATGAATGGTTTAACCATCCAACCCTCTCTGTTTCCTTTACGGCCGTTTCTCATTGAGGTCCCATGGCGCAGCTGGAGCTGAAGGAGATCAGCGTACGGTTCGGCGGACTGAAGGCGCTCTCGCGGGTGAGCTTTCACGTGTCCGCGGGGGAGGGGGTGGGGCTGATCGGCCCGAAGGGGGCGGGCAAGACGACGGTGTTCAACGTGATCAGGGGGGTGTACGGGGCGAGCGGGGGGGAGGCGCTTTTC
>JAIPEI010000123.1 GCA_021737245.1 Deltaproteobacteria bacterium
CCTCTTCATTCCCCATGCATCCCCCCGGGGCACCCCCTCGGAAAAGCTCGAGAGCTGGCTGCGCCACCTGACGGGGAGGGCGTTCGACAACGCGGTCTTCATCGTGGCGTGCAACCCCATCGGCACGAGCCCGGCGGGCTTTCCCTTTCCGGGCGTCACCCTGTTCCTCGGACCGGACGGCCGGGTGCTCGATCAGCGCGCCGCAGAGGAGGAGCACATCCTTCTGGCCGAGCTGGACATGTCTTTACTGGAAGAGATTCGAGGCCACCGGATGAAGTACTTCCTGCCCCATCGCAGGCCGGCTCTGTACGGCCCGGTCAGCGAATAGAGCAAAAAAAGCGCGGGGCGGAGAGGCTCCGTCCCGCGCACGTTTCGTCGCGCGATCCGCCGGCTGCGGTTCCCGGCTTCTTAGACGCAACCGGTCGGCTTGGGAAGGCCGGCCATCTTACAGGCGCCCTTGCCCGGGCCGGAGGGGAACAGCTCGTAGATGTACTTCAGCTTGAATCCGGTCACCTTGGAGAGGATCCGGACCATGGGAGCGATGCCGTTCTTCTTGTAGTAGTCCTGTAGGACGTTGATGACTTTCCAGTGCTCATCGGTGAGTTCCTCGATGCCCTCTTCCTTTTTGACGTGCTGCACCCATGACTCATTCCAGTTGTTGAAATCATCGATGAAGCCGTCTTCGTCCACGTTGAAGGTGTTTCCCTCGAATTCGATTGTCGGCATAACCTGAAACCTCCTCTTTTGGTGTATAATGCTCAATATTTTTAAGGACTTACGTGTAGACGGATTCTCTTGTATAACGCATAATTCCGGGGTTGTCAATCCCTCTTTTAAAATCTCAGGAAATTTTCGGCCCACGAATCTTCCCGAACTCGGCCGCTTTTCGGACGAGGCTTTCCGCCCAGGACGGGGTTCCCACCGCATGGATGTGGGTGTACGTGGCCAGGAGGTTGTTCCGGCACAGGCCGTCCGCCTCGCCGTCCAGCCCCCTGCCCCGATCCACGCGGAAAACCGATCGCACGCCCTCCCGGGAGCGGAACACGGGTCTGGAGTAGTGGAACTCGTGTCCTTTGAGGCGAACGCCGCGCTCATAGTAGGGGTTGTCCCCGGTCACCTCGAGCCGCGTGTACCCGTGACCCTGCGGCTTGCGTTCGAGCACGAAATCCACGGGAAGGGCGCCCACCATGGGATAGGCGCTGCCCTTCACCACGAGGTTCTCGCCGAGATACATGAGCCCCCCGCACTCTGCATAGACCGGAAGGCCGGCCTCGATCCGCTCCCGCAAGTCCTCCCGGAACCCTCTGTTGGCGGCGAGGCGCTCGGCCTGGGTCTCGGGAAAGCCGCCGCCGATGTAAAGCCCGTCCAGGTGGGGAAGCCGGGGATCGTCGATGGCATTGACCTCCACGAGCTCCGCTCCCGCCTCCTGCAGGCCGGAGAGGTTCTCAGGGTAGTAGAACCAGAACGCACTGTCCAGGAGAAAGCCGATGCGGGGCGGCGGGCTGAAGGAAGACTGTGCAGTGCCCGGGGGAGAGGCGGTCTTCCCCGGGGCCTCGATGGGAGGGGCCCGCTGGGCGAGGGCCCAGAGGGCCTCGAGGCGCAGACTTTCCCGTACGACCTCGCGCGCCCAGGCGATCGCCTCCTCGGCGCGGGAGCGCTCCCGGTGGGGGATGAGCCCCATGTGGCGTTCGGGAAACCGGTTGTCCCGGAGCTTGCCCACCGAACCGAGCACGGGCACGCCGCAGTAGTGCTCCACGGCGTTTCGAACGACCGACTCCTGCCTGGGGCCGCCCACCCGGTTGAGGATCACCCCGGCGAGGTCCAGGTCTGGATCAAAAGTCTGGCATCCCATCACCAGGGCCGCGATGGTACGGGTGGTCATGGTCACGTCCACGATCAGGACCGTCGGCGCCCGGAGGCTCCGGGCCAGCTCCGCCGAGCTGCAGCAGCCTTCGAGGTCCAGACCGTCGAACAGGCCGCGGTTGCCTTCGATCAAGGCCATGTCCGCCTCGAGGGCATGGCGGAGGAAGGTGTCCAGGTTCTGTCCCTCATCCATCATGAACGGGTCGAGGTTGCGGCAGGGCCTGCCCGCCGCCAGTGAGAGCCAACCGGGATCGATGAAATCCGGCCCCTTCTTGAAGGCCACGACCCGCTTTCCTTCATCCGTCCACGCGGCGGTCAGCCCGAGCGAAAGGATGGTCTTGCCCGATCCGCCCCTGAGGGCGGTGACCATCAGTCTGGGTGGGGAAATGCGCATGAAAGGGATATGTCCTTTGAAAAGGCCCAAAAAACGGCCCGCCGGCGTCCTGCTTCGATTCCGGTGGGGGGCGACGGGTGTCGGTCCGGTTGATGGGTGCGTTGATAAAATCTTTGGGAGGGATTGTCAAACAAATATGATGGAGTCGCAAAAAGGCCGAAGCCTCGAGATCCGCCCCCTGAATTTCAACAGATTACAGCCTTTCCGGCGGCGGGTGAGCGGATTCTTGCGAATCCGTCAAATATGGGACATTCCAATACAAGCCCCTCCATGGTTGTCGTTTTTTATTGACATCTCGGCCCGATTCTGATTTAAATTTCAGTCTGTTTGCTTAAAACGCGAGCAAATTCCAGCATTTGCGGTTAGCTACGCCTTCGGGCGACCCATTGCATAACCGAACGGCCCCGTTTGGCGGGTCCGGGATGGATTTCATTCTATTTCTGGGGAGGAGGTGAAGAACGCAGCTGTCCATCACACGGGGTTTCCCCTTTGGCCTGAGAGGAACCAACCTTTTGTACCCTAAAAGGAGGCACGGATAATGGCTTTCGAACCAAGAGAAGAACAAACCAAGCTCAAATATCAGGAGCTTCGAATCTACTCGGATGAGGAGCTGAACAACTACACCGAGGATGAGCTCAAAAGCTTCAAGGTCAAGCACAACATCCCGGATCTGGACGAACTGGAGAAAGGCCCCTGGCCGAGCTTCGTGGCCGATTCCAAGCGGGAAGCCCTTCGCCGGCACAAGCTGCCCGAGGACCGGATGATGATCAAGCCCGAGGTCGTGGAAGACATGCTGGGACAGCTCCAGCTTTCCTTCGACCACGGCGAGACCCACTGGAAGCACGGCGGCATCGTGGGGGTTTTCGGGTACGGCGGCGGCGTCATCGGCCGGTACTCGGACATGCAGGACACCTTCCCCTCCATCGCCCACTTTCACACCATGCGGGTGAACCAGCCCGCCAGCAAGTTCTACGACACCGACTACCTCCGCACCATCTGCGACCTCTGGGAGTATCGCGGCAGCGGCATGATGAACATGCACGGCTCCACGGGCGACATCATCTTTCTGGGCACATTCACCGAGCAGCTCGAGCCCATCTTCTTCGAGCTGGGTCACGTGCTCCAGCAGGATCTGGGCGGCTCCGGGTCCAACCTGCGGACGCCCTCCTGCTGCATCGGCAAGGCCCGGTGCGAGTGGTCCTGCTACGACACCCAGGAGATGTGCTACGAGCTCACCCACTTCTATCAGGACGAGCTCCACCGGCCGGCCTTTCCCTACAAGTTCAAGTTCAAGTTCGACGGCTGCCCCAACGGCTGCGTGGCCTCCATCGCCCGCTCCGACATGTCCTTCATCGGCAACTGGCGGGACGATATCCGGATCGACCAGGCCGCGGTCAAGGCCTACATGGGCGGCGAGATCGCTCCGAACGGCGGCGCCCACGCCGGCCGGGACTGGGGCAAGTTCGACATCCAGAAAGAGGTCATCGACCTCTGCCCCACCAGCTGCATGTGGATGGAAGGGGACACCCTCAAGATCGACGACAAGGAGTGCACGCGCTGCATGCACTGCATCAACGTCATGCCCCAGGCACTGAGGCCGGGCAAGGACACGGGCGTGAGCCTGCTCTTCGGCGCCAAGGCCCCGATCCTGGAAGGCGCCCAGATGTCGGTCCTCACCATCCCGTTCATGAAGACCGAGCCGCCCTACGACAACGTCAAGGAAGTGGTCGAAAAGGTCTGGGACTGGTGGATGGAAGAGGGCAAGAACCGGGAGCGGCTGGGCGAGCTGATCCAGCGCTACGGCATCCCCAAGTTCCTCGAGGTCCTGGAAATTCCGCCCATGCCCCAGATGGTCACCGCGCCCCGGGCCAATCCCTACATCTTCTGGAAGGAAGAGGACGTGGAAGGCGGATGGGATCGAAGCATTGACGACTACCGTTCCAGGCACGCGAGATAGGAGGGAGCGATCATGGCATTATCTACTGAAAGACTCGGACTGTTCAACCCTGACAAACCGATGGAAAACCGCCTCACGGACCTCGGCCCGCGGCACTACTGGCAGTATTTTCCGCCCGTCATCCAGAACAACTACGGTAAATGGACCCATCACGAGATCCTGGAGCCGGGCGTTCTGGTACACGTCTCCGAGACGGGCGACAAGGTGTTCACCGTTCGGTGCGGCGGCTGCCGGTTCATGACCGTGGAGCATGTGCGGGAGATCTGCGACATCGCGGACAAGCACTGCGATGGATACGTCCGGTTCACCACCCGGAACAACATCGAGTTCATGACGGACAGCCAGGACAAGCTGGACGCCCTCAAGAAGGACCTGCAGAGCCGGAAGCACGTCTCCGGCAGCTACAAGTTCCCTCTGGGCGGGACCGGTGCGGGGCTCACCAACATCGTCCACACCCAGGGCTACATCCACTGCCACACCCCGGCCACGGACGCCTCGGCCATGGTCAAGGCCGTGCTGGACGACCTGTTCGAATACTTCCAGGGAATGACGTTCCCGGCTCAGGTCCGGATCTCCATGGCCTGCTGCCTGAACATGTGCGGCGCGGTCCACTGCTCGGACATCGCCCTCCTGGGTTACCACCGGAAGCCGCCCATCGTCGACAGCCAGGTCCTCGACAACGTCTGCGAGATTCCCCTGGTCATCGCGGCCTGTCCCACGGGCGCCATCTCTCCGGCCAAGACGGAAGACGGCAAGAAGACCGTGAAGATCAAGAACGAGCGCTGCATGTTCTGCGGGAACTGCTACACCATGTGCATGGCGCTTCCCCTCTCGGACAAGGAAGGCGACGGCGTCACCATCCTGGCCGGCGGCAAGATCTCCAACCGGATCTCGCCCCCCAAGTTCTCCAAGGTCGTGGTGCCGTTCCTGCCGAACAACTTCCCCAGGTTCCCCGAGGTCTGCAGCGACGTGAAGAAGATCGTCGAGGCCTATGCGGCCGACGCCAACAAGTACGAGCGCATCGGCGACTGGGCCGAGCGGATCGGGTGGGAGAAGTTCTTCGAGAAGTGCGGACTCGACTTCACCGAGCACCTCATTGACGACTACCGGCTCCAGTACGACACCTACAGGACCTCCACCCAGTTCAAGTACACCGAGGCCTCCTGGGCGGTGTCCAAGGCCGCCGGCGGCGTCGAGTAGCAGCACGCCCGCGCGAGCGGACAGAAAAGGAGCAACCCATGGAAGATCTCAAAAAGGCCATCATGGATTATGCTGAAAGCAGCAAGAAGACCAAGTTTTACTTCAGCGATCTGGAAAAGGCCGTCAAGAAGGTGAAGCCCGATGCCAAGGCCCGGGAGGTCAAGAAGGCGGCGACCGCCCTGATCAACGAGGAAAAGTTGATCTACTTCTCTACGGGCAGCAGCACCATGTACGGCATGAAGGGCCGGGGTCAGACGGAAGACCACTAGCCTTCGAGTTGTGTAACCGGCAGCGGTGAGAGGTCGCTTCTCCCATGTGGAGTGCGACCTCTTTCCGTCTGCGCATCCGGGCGATCAAGCGAACAGAGCCGTATCGCAAAGCGCGTTCCTTCTTTCAGGGCGCATGGGGAAGGGTTCCCTCCCGGCGATTTTCTCGTTACGAGAGGAGAAAAGGCGTTCGCAATTTGGTCCCCAGGCCGGAAACGGCCGCGGAGAGTGTCATGAAAACCCCGCAGGACGCGGAAGAGTTCATCGCCGAGCAGAAGAAGCAGCTCGCGGAGAACCCGGAGTGCGCCAACTCCTCGTACAACCTGGGCGTGGCCTTCATGGAGCAGGGCCGCCTGGACGAGGCCATCGAGGCCTTCAACGACGCTATCAACGAGAGCGCCCGCATGTTCGAGGGATACGTGAACCTCGGGTACATCTACTTTCAGAAGGGGGACCTCGATCGGGTCGTGGAGTGCAACCGCAAAGCGGTCCAGCTGGAGCCCCGCTACGCGCGGGGGTTCGCCAACATCGGTTTCGCCTTTCTCCAGATGCAGAAGAGCGACGAGGCGATAGAGGCCCTGGGGCAGGCCATCGAGCTGAACCCCAGGATCGCGCAGGCGTGGAGCAACCTGATCAACGCCCATCTTCAGAAGGGGGATGTGGACAAGGCCGTGGAGGTCGGAGAGAAGCTCGTGGAGATGGCGCCGGAGTTCGGCCTCGGGCACAACAACCTGGCCGCGGCCTACTTCAACCGGGACGAGTTCGACAAGGCGATCGAGCACGCCGACAAGGCGGCTTCCCTGGGTTTCCAGGTCCACCCCGAATTCCTCAAGCAACTGGAGCCCCACCGGTGAAAGATGCAGATCTGGCACAGCTGTTCCGTAGCTACGAATCCCTGGCCGCCCTGGCGGACCAGGCGTTTGTCAAAATGGGCGAGACCCACGGGGACTGCATCCGGTGCGAGCCCCACTGTGACGACTGCTGCCACGCGGTCTTCGGCCTCTTTCTCGTGGAGGCGGCCTATCTTCAGGACCGGTTCGGCCGGCTCCCCAGCGGGGAAAAGGCCGAGGCCATGCTCCGATGCGACAGAGCGGACCGGGACCTCGCGCGTGTCCAGCGGAGGCTCGAGGAAGGGGGGGGCGGCGGGGAGGACCCCCTGGCCGCCGGAAGGGTCCGCTGCCCGCTCCTGAACGAGGCCCGGGAATGCGTGCTCTACACCGCCCGGCCCATCACCTGCCGGATCTACGGCGTACCCACGAAGGTCCAGGGGAGGGCCAGGGTGTGCGGGCGCTCCGGCTTCGAGCAGGGCGCGTCCTACCCGGCCTTCGATCTGGACGGCGTGTTCAGGGACCTCTACGACATGTCGCGGGAGCTCGTGGAGAAGGCCGGCGGGGAAGACCCGGAGCGCGCAGGACTCCTCGTCTCCGTCTCCAAGGTCCTCACTACACCCCTGCACAGCCTCATCCACGAACCTTTAGGAGGACCCGGTGAAGCGCCGTGACGTGATCCTCGATGCGATTCTCCACCAGCTCCCGCTCGGCGGGGTCGGCGTCTGTGAATCGTTGGAGGATCGGTCCGTACAGGGTGAGCAGCTCCTCCGATGAGAACGACCGGAGCAGGCCTGCAACCTCGACGTCTCCCTCCAGGAGAGGCGCGCCCGATCCCCCGCACTCGCTCAAGGCGGTGAAGAACCCGTCCACGGCCGCCTCCAACGCGTCATCCCCCGCCCACAGGAACACGCCTACCCCGTCCTCCCGGTCCAGGCGCAGGCGAAGGACCAGGTCCAGAAAGAAGCAGACCAGGGCCACGGCGGGATGCAGACCCTCATTCGGTCCAAGGCCCGGGAGCGGTTCGTATCGCCGGGCAGTGGTGAGTCGAACATCCAGCCGGCCCTTTCGGGGGCGGACCACGAAGTCTCCGGCCGCGTGGTGCCAGGACCGTATCTGTCGAAACCCTTCCGGGTCGAAAACACGGGTGAGAATCCGGGCGGCCTCCCGGAACAGGGATTCGGCCTCCCGCAGCGTGGCCCAATGGTACCCTTGTGTCTGATCCCAGATGCGCACCCGGGAGGGTTCCCCTTCCCCTGCAGGGCCCAGGTGCCACTCGTGGAACCCCTCGAACCAGTCGACCAGGAGCACCAGGCAGGACAGGCCGCGTTGTCCGGAGCCGCATCGTGTCTCCCCGAACCGCAGGGGCACGGGCAGATGCGGCAGGCCGAACCGCCGGTGGAGCGCCTCCAGGGTCTCGACCTCCCGGGCGAGCCACTGCCTGGCGCGTGCGGAAACCGCCGTGCTGGCGCAGAGCCTGAATCGCTCCACGCCCGCTCGGACCCCGATTCCTGCAACGTGGTAAAGGGCGCCGTGCTTTGCCGTACAGACCTCCAGCGCCTCGATGTCCCCGGGGAGGATGCGGCGGCGGCTCTTTGAGCGAAGGATGCGGCAGAGGGTTTGCCCCCCGCCTTCCAGCACGAAGTCGCGCAGGCCGTCCAGGTAGCCGCCCAGGGTCAGAAAGGGATGGGCCGCCTCCGGGGTGATCCGAAAAGGCGCGGCCAGGTCATCCGGGCTCAACGGGATATCGCCGTTCGGCGAGGAGGCCAGGTAGGCGATGTCCACGGGCGGCTACATCCGCCCGAGGGCTTCACGAGCGAGACGGCCCACGGTCACGTGATGGACGCGGCCGTCGCGGTAGACGCGGAGCTCGCCCGGGTCCTCGGTAAGTTTTTCCAGGTCGTCGCGCATTTCAGCTGCGCCCAGATGTGCGAGGAGCCGGACGGTCTGTCCTCGTACGGCCGGGTCCGGGTCGCTGAGGTACCCCAGGAAATGGAAGGTGTGCTTCCGCAGGAGGTCGGGCCGGGTCTCGGCCGCCGTGGCCATGGCCTCGATGGCGGATGCGCGTCGGGTCTCGTCCCCCAGAAAGGGGTAGAGCTGGGGCAGATAGCCCGCATAGAGCTCGGGCTTGTAACGGATGATCTCCCCGATGGCCTCGAACGCCCCCCAGCTGGACGCCGCCGTGTCCGTGACGGCGTAAAAGAGGCCCTGGAGGAGCTTGGACACGGATGCGGGGCGGGTCTCGCCCACGACGGCGCTCACGCGACCCATGGCCTCGGCGGCCCGGCGGCGCATCTCGTCCTCCCCCGAGTAGAGGAGGCGCTGAAGGGTTCGGAGGAGCTTTCGGTCCGCGGGCGCGGCCTCGACCAGGGGGGCCAGGTCGTAAGCACGGATGCGGGCTTCCACCTCTTCCT
>JAIPEI010000124.1 GCA_021737245.1 Deltaproteobacteria bacterium
TGCATTCCGGCCTTCTGTTGCATTCCGGCCTTCTTGACATCCATACCGGCGGGTGGTATTGGGGCAGCCTTGACCTGAATCAGGACGCGTGAAACGCGAATCGGAGGGGGGCATGACCTTTCAGGAACTGATCTTGAACCTCGAGCGCTTCTGGGCCGACCGGGGATGCCTGATCCAGCAGCCCTACGACCTGGAGGTGGGCGCGGGCACCCTCAACCCGGCCACGCTGCTCCGCGCCCTGGGCCCGGAGCCCTGGGCCGTGGCCTACGTGGAGCCCTCCAGGCGCCCCACGGACGGCCGGTACGGCGAGAACCCCAACCGGCTGGCCCACTACTACCAGTACCAGGTGCTCATCAAGCCCTCCCCCGTGGAGATCCAGGAGATGTACCTCGACAGCCTGAGGGCCCTGGGCGTCGACCCCCTGGATCACGACATCGGGTTCGTGGAGGACGACTGGGAAAACCCGGCCGCCGGGGCGTCCGGGCTCGGGTGGGAGGTGTGGCTGGACGGTATGGAGATCACCCAGTTCACCTACTTCCAGCAGACCGGGAGCATCCGGCTGGACCCGGTCAGCGTGGAGCTCACCTACGGCCTGGAGCGGATCGCCATGTACCTCCAGGAGAAGGAGAGCGTCTACGACCTGGACTGGAACGGCCGCATCACCTACGGCGACGTCCACAGGAAGGGCGAGTACGAGCTCTCGGTCTACCACTTCGAGACCGCGGACGTGGAGATGCTCCTCCGCATGTTCGAGATGTACGAGCAGGAGTCCCGGGCCTCCGCGGAAAAGGGGCTGGTCCTGCCGGCGTACGACTACTGCCTCAAGTGCTCCCACACCTTCAACATCCTCGAGGCCAGGGGCGCCATCAGCGTCAGCGAGCGAACCAAGTACATCGAGCGCATTCGAAACCTGGCCCGGCGGGCCTGCAAGGCCTACCTGGACCAGCGGGAGGAGATGGGCTTCCCCCTGCTGAAGGAGCAGGCGGCATCGTAGAACGCGGTTGTTCGACGGGCGGCATGTCATGGCGCCCATCGATCATTTACGGACACGGCCACGGACCACGAACCACGGCGGTTCACAGGGCGGCACGTCACACGCCCCCGTTCAGGTTTTTCCGAACACGAACCACGAACCACGAACCACGAACCACGGCAGTAACCACGAGGAGACCATGGCGGAATTCCTGTTGGAAATCGGGACCGAGGAGATCCCGTCGGGCTACATCGAGGACGGGCTCAGGCAGCTCCGGGAGCTCACCGGTGAGCGCCTCCGCGAGGAGCGGGTCGAGGTCGGGGAAGAGCTGGAAACCTACGGAACGCCCCGGCGGCTGGTGCTGGTGGGACGGGCCGTCGGCTCCCGCCAGCCGGACACGGTCCAGGAGGTCACGGGGCCCCCGGTCAAGGCGGCCTACGACGCGGACGGCAGGCCGACCCGGGCGGCCGAGGGGTTTGCGAAAAAGCAGGGCGTCGCCCTGGAGGAGCTCGGGACCGTGGACACCCCCAAGGGGGCCTATTTCTACGTCCGCAAGGAGATCTCGGGAAGGCCGGCGGCCGAGGTCCTGGCGGGGCTCCTCCCCGGCGTGATCCGCGACCTGTCGTGGCCCAAGTCCATGACCTGGGGTTCCGTGGGCTTCCCCTTCGCCCGGCCCATCCACTGGGTCGTGGCCCTGCTGGACGGGACCGTCGTCCCCTTCGAGGTGGCCGGGGTCGCCAGCGGCCGCACGAGCCGGGGCCACCGGTTCATGGCGCCCGAGCCCTTCGAGGTCCGCGGCGTGGAGGACTACCTCGAGCGGCTCCCCGGGGCCCGGGTCATGGTGGATCCGGAGGAGCGCAAGGCCGAGGTGGTCCGTCTCGCCCGGGAGGCCGCGGCGTCCGTCTCCGGGGAGGCGGTGCTCGACCCGGACCTGGTGGCCACCGTGGCCAACCTGGTGGAGACCCCGTCCGCGGTCTGCGGCGGGTTCGACCGCGGCTTTCTCGAGCTTCCGGACCCCGTAATCATCACCCCCATGGCCGAGCACCAGCGGTACTTCGCGGTTCGCGACGGGGACGGGCGGCTCATGCCCCACTTCGTGGCCGTGAACAACACCCTGGCCCGGGACCCCGACGTGGTGCGCAAGGGGCACGAGCGTGTGCTGCGGGCGCGGCTCTCCGACGCGGACTTCTTCTTTGCCGAGGACCGGAAGCGCCCGCTCGTCGATCGGTTGAAGGACCTCGAGTCCGTGATCTACCAGGCGGAGCTGGGCACCTCTTACGAGAAGGTGCTGCGGTTCACCCGGATCGCGGAGCACGTGGCCGCGGAGACGGTCCCCGACCTCGTGGACGACGTCCGGCTGGCCGCCCGCCTGGCCAAGTGCGACCTGGTCACGGAGATGGTGGGCGAGTTCGCATCGCTCCAGGGGACCATGGGCGAGGTCTACGCCCGCATGGACGGGCACCCCGACGAGGTCTGCCGGGCCGTGCGGGAGCACTACCTGCCGGTCCGCTCCGGCGGGGAGCTTCCGGAGACGGCGGTGGGCGCCGTGGTGGGCGTGGCGGACCGCCTGGACACCATCGCCGGCTGCTTCGCCATCGGCCAGGAGCCGAGCGGCGCGGCCGACCCCTTTGCCCTCAGGCGCCACGCCCTGGCCATCCTGCGCATCCTGGAGGACCGCGGGTGGGACCTCTCCCTCCGGGACCTGGTGGCCCACGCCCTGGAGGGGCTCGAGGGCAAGGCGGCCTTCGACGCCGGGGAGACGGCTGAGCGGGTGCTGGCCTTCTTCAAGGAGCGGTACCGGAACCGGCTGCTCCAGGAGGGTCACGGCCAGGACGCGATCGAGGCGGTGCTGTCGGCGCGCTTCGACCGCATCCCGAGGCTCCGCTCGGCGATCGAGCAGCTGGAGCGGTTCATGGAAACCTCGGAGGAGTCCGAGTCCCTCGTCCTCGCCTTCAAGCGCGTCACCAACATCCTGAAGAAGCAGCCGGAGCGCTGCGAGGTGGATCCCGGCCTCTTCCGGAAGGAGTGCGAGCGGGTGCTCTGGCAGGCCTGCCAGGACATGGAGGCCGAGCTGCTCGGGCTCGTGGAGGCCGGGGACGACTGCGAGGCCCTCAACCGGATGGCCGACCTCAGAAAGCCCGTGGACGCATTCTTCGAGGGGGTGGAGGTCCTCACGCGGGAGGACGAGCGGGTCCGGCGGAACCGGGTCGGCGTCCTCCAGCACGTCTCCCGGCTCTTCCTGCAGGTGGCCGACTTCTCCCGCTTCCGGTAGGGGACGTTCTTAAATATTTCAAAATATTTAAGAACTTCCCCTATTTTTTGAGGAGGACGTAGAGGTCGCCTTCGTGCTTCATGTGGCCGGCCGCGGTTTCGGCATAGGGCCCGCGGCCCCAGAAGATGTCTGCTCGTCCCGCTCCCCGGATGGCCCCGCCCGTGTCCTGATTGATCATGAATCGCTTCAGGTCGGTCCACTCCACGATTCTGTCGTTCTCCACCACCGGTTTTTGGGCCGAGACAAAGCAGAGGGCGCCCTTGGGAAACAGGTCGTCGTCCAGCGCCACGGACCGCCCGGGGGTCAGCTGGACGTTGATGTTCCCGAGTGGACCGTTGGGCTTGGGGCTGAAGAAGATGTAGGAGGGGTTGTGGTTGAGCACCTCATCCCGCATGTCGGGATGGGTCGCCAGGAAACGCCGTATCGCCTGCATGGACATCTCCTCCCGGGTGAGCAGAGCCTGCTCGATGAGGTACCGCCCGATGCTCCGGTAGGGGCGTCCGTTGGAGGCGGCGTAGCCCAAGGAAAGGGCGCTTCCGTCCGGCAGGATGATCCGCCCCGACCCCTGGATATGAAGAAAGGCCACGTCCACGGGGTCCATGAGCCAGGCGAGCTCGAGATCCCTTCCGGCGAGCGCCCCTTCCTGCTCGATCTCGCTCCGGGAGTAGTAGGGCAGGACCTCCCGGCCCTCGATCCGGGCGGTGATGCGCTTTCCGCGGAATGCCTCGCCGAACGGCGAGAG
Source organism: Deltaproteobacteria bacterium (assembly GCA_021737245.1). GTDB lineage: Bacteria > Desulfobacterota > DSM-4660 > Desulfatiglandales > HGW-15 > JAIPEI01. The sequence continues at coordinate 3,988 of JAIPEI010000124.1, forward strand.
GTCGATGCGCAGGAGATCGTCGGGCCTGCGGTAGAGCGGGTGCCGGTAGGTGTCGTCCGGGGACAGGCGGCCCCTGTAGACCGGTTCGTAGTACCCGGTGAAGAGCACGCGGCGGTTCCCCTTCCTGCCCGCCGCGCGAAGGAAGAGATACTCCTCCTCGAGGGTGCGGGCCAGGACGTCCGGCGCGGGACGCCCGCGGATGAGGGCGAGAAACGCCTTCTGGGTCTCCAGCACGCGGCTGCAGGGCACCCTTTGATCTCCGTACCGGAACACGTGGTCCGGGTCGAGGCGGGAGAGGTAGTCCAGGTTCTTTTCAATGGCCCTTTCCAGGGAGAGCATGGAGAAATCGTCCCGGATGTCCGGGTGGAAAAATCGGACCGGCCGGAGGGCTTCCTCAGGGGAACGGGCCTGCCGGTCGAGGGTCGGGAAGAGGACGTGGGCGTACACGATGTAGACGGCCAGGGCGCAGGCGAGGACAACCAGGCCGATCCAGAGGGTCTTTTTCGACCTGAGCCTGTCCGGGATGGCGTTCTTCCGAAATTTCATGGGACCCCTTCGGACGGTTGGGTGACGGGAACGGATTCGAGCATGAAACCGCTGTATCATATCGGCGAACCGGTCGCAACACAAGGCGCAAGGGTGTCGGGGGTCGGACAGGCAAAAGGCCCATCGCGGCGTCGAGACTCATCGACGGATTCGCAAAACCCGCCCACCCGCCGCTGGAAACGATGTAACCTATTGAAACTCAAGGGTAGATCTCGAGATTTCAGGCTCTTTACGACTCCCTCACTCATTGGGAACTGAGGACACAGTCGGGCTCGAAATGTGGTCTATTTGCAACACCAGAGCGGAATCGCTGGGAGACGGACGGGCCTCACGCCTGATCTTGCGAAAAAAATCAAATAAATACAGTATATTACGCAATCATATTTTTGGGAGATCCGAATCCCTGGATTGGTACGCAGTTTGCTAAAGGATTCACAAGCCGGAGCCATTCCCACGCCCATTCACGCGGAGCAAGGAGAACAGATTGGACTACAGACAGCGAACATTGAGATCCGAGGTCAGCTGCACCGGAATCGGACTGCACTCGGGCGCCAAGGCCGGGTTGACCCTCAAGCCCGCTCCTCCGGACACCGGGATCCGTTTCATCCGAAGAGACCTTCCCGAGGGGACGGAGATCCAGGCCGTGAACGGCAACGTGACGGACACGAACCTCTCCACCTCCGTAGGGCGGAACGGCACGGGGGTGTCCACGGTGGAGCATCTCATGGCGGCCCTCTACGGCCTTGGGATCGACAATGTCTCCGTGGAAGTGGACGGGCCCGAGGTTCCCATCATGGACGGGAGCTCCGCGCCCTTTGTCTTCCTCATCAAGAGCGCCGGGATCCGGGAGCAGAAATCGCCGAAGCGGTTCCTCGTGATTCGCAAGCGGTTCCGCGTGGAGGAGGGAAACCGTTCCATTACGATCCATCCCTCCCATGAGCTGAAGGTCACCTACACCATCGACTTCAACCATCCCCTGCTCCAGAACCAGACCTATGAGCTCCGCTTCTCAGGCGGGGATTTCGTCCGTGAGATCAGCCGCGCCCGGACCTTCGGCTTTCTCAAGGACATTCAGCTGCTCCGGGACAACGGCCTGGCCATGGGTGGCTCCCTGGACAACGCCATCGTGATCGACGACTTCCGGGTCCTCAACGAGGACGGGCTGAGGTATCCGGACGAGTTCGTCCGGCACAAGATCCTGGACTTTCTGGGAGACCTGGCCCTCCTGGGAAACCCGGTCATCGGGCACTTCGTGGTGGAGAAGTCCGGCCACTTCCTCAACCAGGTCATGCTGCGGGAGCTGATCCGCGACAAGAAGCACTGGAAGATCTGCTCGTTCGAGGATCCCGAAGAGGTGGTCGAGAACCGCCTCCGCATTCCAGCCTTCGGAGCTCTCGAACCGCTTCCGGCCTGATCATCGATTTACACACACTGCGTGTCCACCAAGAATCCGACCGAAAACAGGGAGACCGGACACCCCCGGCCTCCCTGTTTTCATTGACGGCCCCCGGCGCGGCGCGCGGGACGCCCATTATCTGTTGCTTTTCCCCATGCGCTTGGTTAACATATCCGACCTGAAATTCTTGGTTTTGCAAGCAATCCCGCGACAGGCGGCCCTGAAGGCGGTCCCGTCCCCATGGGGTCCGCGCCCGGACCGCGATCGGCGTTTCAAACGGGGAAATGAAGACATTCCAAAAGACCCTGCTGTTCCTTCTCACGCTGCTGGTCGTCCTCACGCCGCCGCTGGTTCACGCACGACAGGCGCGCCTGTCGGACATCGTGGTGACCAACACGGCGGAGCACCTCATCGTCTACTTCAGCGTCGAGGACTGCTTCACCGCCGAGATGGTGCGCGCCATCGAGAGCGGGCTTCCGACCACCTTCACTTTCTACGTGCAGCTGGATGAGAGGCGCGAGTTCTGGTGGGATCGAACCGTAGCCGAGCTCGAGGTTCGGCACACCGTTCGGTATGATCAGCTCAAGAGACACTACGAGCTGCGGTTCTCGGAGGAGGACAACGAGGTCGTCACGGTCCAGGATTTCGAGGATGCGAGGCGGCTCATGTCCGAGGTGGCGGCCCTGAAGGTGATCCCCCTCGACCGGCTGGAGAAAGGGGGGCGCTACCAGATTCGGATGATGGCGGAGCTGGACAAGATCCGGTTGCCCCTCTACCTCCACTACGTGCTCTTCTTTCTCTCCCTGTGGGATTTCGAGACGGACTGGTATGCCGTCGATTTCCGCTATTGAGAGGGCCTTCTCCGGTCGTTCGAGCCAGGCCTGAACGACAACCTGCCGATGTTCCGGGAGTTGTTCTGATCCGCTGCAAGTCGCAACGCTCAGCTTAGGAAGGGACGATGGCTTCTTACCTGGAAGCGGAAAGACAGGACCTTCGAAGGCGCAGGCGGGAGCGGTATATCATCGCCTCGCTCATGCTGCTGGTGGTGGTGCTCACCACGCTCGGCTTCCGCGTCCTGGACCTCGGCATCGACCTGCCGCTGCCCCACAGCATCCTGGTTTTCGTCCTCATCAACCTGAACATCATCCTCCTGCTGCTGCTCCTATTCCTCATCGTGCGGAACCTGGTCAAGCTCCTCTTCGAGCGCAGAAAGCGGATCATGGGGGCGAAGCTGCGCGTCAAGCTGGTGCTCGCCTTCATCCTTCTCTCCCTGCTGCCGACCATTCTGCTGTTTTTCGTGTCGGTTCAGTTCATCTCCATCTCCATCGAGTACTGGACCAAGCTCCCGATAGAGCGGTCCCTGAAAACTTCGCTGGAGGTCGGCCAGAGCTACTACGACCGGGAGGCAGAGGAGCTCTTCGGCTTCGGGAACCACCTGAGCCGCCTGATCACCTACCACGGTTACATGCTTGTCTCCCGGCAGGATCAGCTCGACAAGTTCATCGCCGAGAAGCGGCGGGAGTACGGGCTCGCCTCCATCAAGGTGTACAGCCGCCGGCTGGAGCTGCGGTCTCGAACCCACGACGAGGGGATCGACCTGAGCCCCTTCAAGGAGGCCAAGGAGGTGTTCCTGACCCGGGCCCTCGAGGAGGGCGCGGAGTATGAGGACCGGCAGTTCTCGGCCCACGGTCACCTGATCGAGTGCATTCTCCCGGTGTTTTCAAGGACCGAGTCCAAGGCCGTGGTGGGTCTGGTGACCCTCTCCGAGTTCATCCCCGGCTCCTTCGTGAACCGCCTGGAGGCCATCAGCCGCGGCCTGGAGGAGTACAAGCAGTTCAAGGTCCTGAAGCGTCCCGTCAAGATCAGCCACCTGATCACACTCTCCATCGTCACGCTTCTGATCATCTTCTCGTCCATCTGGTTCGGGTTCTATCTCTCCAAGGGTATCACAGTGCCCATCCAGGAGCTGGCCGAGGGAACCAAGCGTATCGCGGGCGGGAACTACGACGTGTTCATCGACCTGGAGTCCCACGACGAGATCGGGGACCTGGTCCACTCCTTCAACCGCATGACCATGGACTTGAAGAACAGCAAGGTCCAGCTGGAAAAGGCCAACGAGGAGCTGATCCGGAGCAACATCGAGATCGAGCAGCGCCGCCTCTACATGGAGATCGTGCTCGCCAACGTGGCCGCGGGCGTGGTCTCCGCCAACGCCGACGGGAGGATCCAGACCATCAACAAGTCGGCCGAGAGGATGCTGCAGGTCCGCCGCGAGGAGATGATCGGAAGGCACTACCGGGAGGTGATCGGCGAGAAGTACGTCAAGCTGATCAACGGGCTCTTCCAGGACGGCACCCTGTTCAGAAAGGGCTTTCTGGAGCGGACCATCCGTCTTCCCGTGGGGAACCGGACCCTGACCCTCCTCGTCCACCTGAACGTGCTCCTGGACGACAAGGGGGACTATGTGGGCCTCGTGGCCGTGTTCGAGGATTTGACGGAGATCGAGAAGGCCCAGAGGATGGAGGCCTGGCGGGAGGTCGCCCGGAGGATCGCCCACGAGGTGAAGAATCCCCTCACCCCGATCCAGCTCTCGGCCCAGCGGCTGAGACGGAAGTACGGGGAGAAGCTGTCCCGGGAGGACGGCAAGGTGTTCGAGGAGTGCACCAGCATGATCATCAACCAGGTGGAGGCGCTCAAGGGGCTCGTAAACGAGTTCTCCAGCTTTGCCCGCATGCCGGCCCTGGACCCGAGGCCGGAGGACGTCTCGAAGATCATCCGCGAGGCGGTGAGCCTGTACAAGGAGGCTGAGACCGGCGTGCACATCGAGGTGAATGAGCAGGAGGGTGTACATCCGGCCAAGGTGGACCGGGAGCAGATGAAACGGGTGATGATCAATCTCCTGGACAACGCCATCTCCGCGGTCGAGGGGCACGGGGAGATCAGGATCGGGCTCGAGAAGGACCCGGATGGCCGGGCGCTCC
>JAIPEI010000125.1 GCA_021737245.1 Deltaproteobacteria bacterium
CTTCAGGAGCTTGATCACGGTCATTTTGACCAGCTTGGCCCCGATCCAGCCGGCCACGAACACGATCAGCGCGCCGATCAGCTCCGGCAGGAACGCGGTGATCTTCGTGGCAAAGGCGTTCCAGGCGCCGGTGACAACGGTGGTGATTTCCATGGCGATCCTCCTTTCTCATCAAGGTTTGTTGATGTCTCGAGCCCCTGCTCAGGGGGCCGGAAAAAAACCGCTCGCAAAGCCTCGAGACGCGGGAGATCCGCAGGTCCCCGGCTCAAGGCCCCGATTCCCGTATCCTATCAACAGAAGCGACAGGCAAGTATGGGTGAAATCCCGTATTTTCCTGCAAATCGACCCCATCCACCGGTGACCGCAGCCGGGGACCCCGGCCGACGCCGTCCGCACGTCGGGCTGGACAGCCACGCCGTCATCGTTCACAATTTCCTGGATCGCGGGACGGAGCCGGTCTTTTTCCGGCCCGAAGAACCAGAGGAAACCACCAGGAGGAGGTCTTCAATGGAGGCGGCAATTCAGGAACGGATCCCCCACAACCACTGCTGGGGCTGCGGCAGCCTGAACCCCATGGGGCTTCAGATCAAGAGCTACTGGGACGGGGATGAAACCGTGTGCACCTGGACCCCGGAGCCCCACTTCATGGCGGGCCCGACACACGTCATGAACGGGGGAATCATCGCCACCCTGCTGGACTGCCATTCCCTGTGTACGGCCATGGCTGCGGCTTACCGGGCCGAGGGGAGGGCCATGGACAGCGACCCCCTGATCTGGTATGTCACGGCATCCATGAACATCCGCTATCTGAGGCCGACACCGATTGACGCGCCGGTCCGGCTGCGGGCGCGCGTGAACACAGTGGAAGGGAAAAAGACCCGCCTGACCTGCACGCTCAGCTCGGGAGGAAACGCGTGCGCCACGGCCGAGGTGCTCGCCGTGCGGGTACCCGGGGAGTGGCGGGAAGAATGACCTGTTCGGTCAGGCCAGGCGGGCGCCGTTCGGCACGTCCCTCTCCGGCACCGCCAGCACCACGGCCCCATCCTCCCTGTGGAAGCCGGTGAGGAGGCACTCCGACCGAATGGGCCCGATCTGCTTCGGGGGGAAGTTCACCACCCCGACGACCCGCCTGCCCGTCAATTCCTCCATGGAGTAGAGCTCCGTGACCTGCGCGCTCGTCTTGAGCACGCCGATCTCCGGCCCGAAGTCCACGCGGATCTTGTAAGCGGGCTTCCGGGCCTCGGCAAAGGGCTCCACCGACACGACGGTGCCGACCCGGATGTCCACGGCCTCGAAGGCCTCCCACGTGATCCGATTCATCTCGAGCCCCCCGCCTCGCCCTTCAAGGGAGGCTCTCCCGTGGTGCGCTTCCTGGGTGTGATTCCGAACGGGCAAACCTTGATGCAGACGCCGCAGATGGGGACCCCGACGTCCGGCATGGCGGCGAACTCCTCGGTGAGCTTCTCCCGGCACCGGTCGAAATCGAGCGCCTCGTTTCTTCCCTGGTAACGGGATGCCGTGGGCACCCCCTTGACGGCCCCGGCCGGACAGGCCTCCCGGCAGGACGCACATCCCCCGCACCGGTTGCGAATCGGCCGGTCCGCCGGGATCGGGGCGTCCGTGAGCACGGTCACGAGCCGGACGCGCGGCCCGAACTCAGGCGTCACCAGGAGCAAGCTCTTTCCCTGCCAGCCGAGCCCGGCTATGCGGGCCACGGCCTTATGGCTCAGTGCGCCGCGCCAGGAGGTCCTGTCCAGGATCTGGGAGGCCGGTACGGGCAGCGCCCAATACCCGTGATCCTGGAGGAGGGACGAGGTCTTGAGCGCGATCTCGTCCAGGAGGCGGTTGACCGTCATGTAGACGGACGCATAATGCGGGCCGGGACGATCCGTGACCGTTCCGAAAACGGCCAGGGGGACACGGACCGCAATGGAGACGGCCCGCGTGTAAGGGTCCAGGAGATCCGGGGGAATGGTCCGCTCCTCCCCGAAGGGATCCAGATCCGCGATCCCCACCAAATCCGCTCCGAACCCGCGGATGCGCGCCTTGATGCCATCCGCTTCCAGGGTGGCGCCCGCACGCACCGGATGATCCTCCCCCATCCTGTTCACTCCTTTTCCCGTGTTCGCCGTGGAGCCCTTCCGCAACGTGAAGCCGGCGGGGATCGCGGGCCATCACGGTCATGGCGAAGCGCCTCGGCCGGCCCCACGAAACGGCAACCATGTTGACAAGCGGGTCGCATTGCAGCATACCAGCTCAGGGCAAGGAAAGGAACAAGCTTTCGGGGGGAAGCAAAACCCCCGCGGGTTTACGCCTCAAAAGCAGAGCTCATGCACGGCAAAGCAGTCCGGGATGTGGTACTATGGATTTTTCGGCAAGCTCCCACGGAAGGAGAGGCCCATGCAGTACGACACTGCGCTTCGCGGATACACCTCCAAGCGGATCGAGGAGATCGAGTCCGCGGACATCCTCGTAGGTATCCCCTGCTACAACAATGAGAAGACCATCGCCCACGTCGTCCAGATGGTCACCCACGGCCTGCACAAGCACTACAAGGACAGACGCTGCGTCATCCTCGTGGCCGACGGGGGATCCACGGACGACAGCCGGGAAGCGGCAAGGGAGTTCGAGATCAAGCCCTGGCAGGAGAAGGTCATCTCGATCTACCGCGGCCCGGGAGGCAAGGGCACTGCCCTTCGAAGCGTGTTCGAGGCGGCGTATCGGCTGCGGGTCCAGGCCTGCGCCGTTGTGGACTCCGATCTGCGCAGCATCACCCCCGACTGGATCCGCTACCTCATGGAGCCGGTCCTGGAGAGAGGGTACCAGTTCGTCGCCCCGGTCTACGTCCGGCACAAGTACGACGGAACCATCACCAACAACATCGTCTACAACCTGACCCGGGCACTGTACGGCAAGCGGATCCGCCAACCCATCGGCGGAGACTTCGCCATCACCCGGGACGTGGCCAAGTTCTACATCGACCAGGACGTCTGGACCACGGAGGTGGCGCGCTTCGGAATCGACATCTGGATGACCACGAACGCCATCACCCAGGACTTTCGCATCTGCCAGTCCAACCTGGGGGTGAAGATCCACGACGCCAAGGACCCGGGCCAGCACCTGGGGCCCATGTTCCGGCAGGTGGTCTGGACGGTCTTCAGCCTAATGGAGCGGTACGAGACCCACTGGAAGGGGATTCGAGGCAGCGAGCCCCTGGAGACCTTCGGGTACGAAGGGTCCGCCGAACCCGAGCCGGTTTCCGTCAACCTGGAAGGCCTGATCCAGCTGTTTCGGACGGGCTACCAGCAGTTCTCCTCCCTGTGGAGGGAGATCTTCTGTCCCGACTGCTTCAGCCGTATCGAGAGCTGCGCCCGCATGAAGAGCGAAGCCTTCCACCTGCCCACGGACGTCTGGGTCCAGATCCTCTACGAGCTGGCCGCCACGTTCCACTCATGGACGGTCAACCGCGACCAGCTCGTAGACCTGGTCACGCCCCTTTACTACGCCCGCGTGGCCACCTTCGTCCGGCAGACATGGGAGATGTCCTCCCTGGAGGCCGAAATCCTGGTGGAAGAGCAGGCCCTGCGCTTCGAGGAGCAGAAGGACGAGCTGGTCCGCATCTGGGAGGAGAAGTCCAGGGAGCAGGCCCTGAAGGACCAGGCTTCCTGATCCTCCTGTAGCGAACCCCCCTCATCCTTCATCGTTCACCGCCTGTTTCAGGGCGTCGCCGGGAACGAACCTGGGGACGCGCTTGGCCTCGACCTCGATCTCCTCACCGGTTCTCGGATTCCGCGCTTTCCGGGCGGCCCGCTGCTCCGCAGTGAAAGACCCGAATCCCGACACGCTCACCCGCTCTCCCCGTTCGAGCGCCCCTTGAATCGTCTTCAGGATGCAGTCCACCACGTCTCCTGCCGTCTGCCTGGACGAAACGATTTCAGCCACTTCCTTGATCAAATCAGCCTTGTTCATCAGGGCCTCCCTGTTCCTCGATGTGGTTCTCCAATTTCCTTACGCCCGTCCCCTTCCACCCGCTTTTCCATGCTCTTGTGCAGGCAAGCGACACATGCCCATGCACAGGTTCTCAGGTTTTCGGGAAAAGTCAACGCGGATTCTGCCCACGCCGCGATGCCGCCATCTGGACCGGACTGTTTGAGAAGCGTTTTCCCCAAAGAAAATATCGCTCTGCTCATCGGGCCGGCCCCTGGGAATGGTCGATTTGCAGTTGACACGGCCGGGCGAAATGCCGGATGCTTTTCCTGCATTCCCCGGAGATCCCGGCGCATCGCCCTGTAGGATAGAAACCGTCTCCACCAGCCCTGCGGAAAAGGCAGGATTCATGGCGCACCCGAAAAAGACCGCAGACATCAAGCCGCGCTCCTCGGAAGAGCCCCTGTCCCGGAAAACATCCCGCGCCGTCAAGAACCTCGGCCTCATCTTTCTGGGGAGTCTGGTTTTTGCCGTGGGCCTCCAGGGCCTGGTAATTCCACACGGCTTCCTCAGCGGCGGAGTGGTGGGCGTGGCCCTCATCGTACAGTACCTGATGCCCGTCCTGACCATGGGGCCGGTCTACTTCGTCCTGAACCTTCCCCTGCTTCTCCTGGGGTGGTTCACGGTGAGCCGCAGGTTCATGGTGTACAGCATCGCCGGCATGGCCCTGTTCTCCCTGGCCTGCACCCTGGTCCAGCTCCCGCCGTTCGACATCCAGGACCCCATTCTGGCGACCCTCCTGGCCGGGGTCATCTGCGGGGCCGGAAGCGGCCTGATCCTCCGTTCCCTGGGGTCGGCCGGGGGCCTGGACATCCTGGCGGTCTACCTGAACCGGCGTTTCGGGCTGCGGCTCGGCACGGTGTTCTTCGGCGCCAACGCGCTGGTGCTGATCGCCGGCGCCTACCTCTACGACCTGGAGAAGGCGCTCTACTCCATCATCTTCGTCTACACGAGCGGAGCCGTGCTCGACGCCGTCCTGGCCGGCTTCAATCGCCGCAAGCTGGTGTACGTGATTTCGGACCGGTCCCAGGAGATCGCGGACCGGATCATGAAGCGGGTCAACCGGGGGGTCACCCTGCTCCAGGGACGGGGGGCCTTTTCCGGCAGGGACAAGGAGGTCATCCTCACCATCACCACCATGACCGAGCTGCCTCAGCTCAAGGAGCTCATCTTCGCCATCGACCCGGGCGCGTTCGTGGTGGTGAACGACACCCTGGAGGTGCTCGGGAACCGCCACGGCCGCTTGAAGGTATACTAGCGCGCGCGAGCCGGCGCCGCCCTCCCCACGGTGCCGAGATAGATGGCGCACATCGCCAGCAGGGCCCCGGCGACCTCCACCAGCGTGGTGGGCCGGGAGAAGAAGAGCATATCCCAGACGAAGGCCAGGGTGGGCTGGAGCAGCAGGACGAGCCCCACCCGCGAAGCCTCCATCCGGCCGATACCGCTCGTGATGAGAAGCCAGCCCAGGACCTGGGAGACGACCGCGTAGGCCCCGAGCACGAGCCAGTTCCGGAGACCGGGCACGGCAAAGGACTCCCCGTGTCCTGCGGAAAAGACCCCCAGGAACAGTCCCGTGAACAGGGTCGCCAGCGTGATGGTGGAGAAGGTGGAACCGGTCTGCTGGGCCATTCGAAGAAACAGGATATATACGGTGTAGCAGAAAGCCGCGGCCAGCCCCAGAGCCACCCCCAGCTTGTAGTCCCCTGAGAACGCCCCCCACCGAAGCCCCACGATCAGGTAGAGCCCGCCCACGGCCAGGGGGATGGCCACGGCGATCTTCCAGGTCAGCCGCTCGCGGAACACGAGCACGCCCACGGCCGCCACGAAAAAGACCTGAAAGTTGGCCAGAAGGGTGGCGAGTCCGGGTCCCACGAACAGGATGCACCGGTGCCACAGGGCGAGATCCAGGGCCAGGGCGAATCCGCCCACCGCCAGCATGAGAAGCGGCCGCCGGCCCTGAAAGAACCGCTCCCCTTTCAGACGGGTCAGGATCGTGAGGATGACCCCTCCTATCAGCATCCGGTAAAAGGCCGACACCGTCGGATCGGTGCCCGTCAGGGGAACGAACACGGCGGAGAAGCTGATCAGGCAGGCCCCTCCCGTGACCCGCAGGGTGGCACGGGTGAGGTTGCTGCTCTGTGGATGTTTGCTTTCTTTCACAGGGAGTCCGTTCTCCTAAAGAGCGGCAGGGGTTTTTCAGGGACCGTTCGACTCCAAGAGGGCGATCCGAAGGGTGTTCAGGCCGATGACGGCCCCGCGGCGGCGCAGCATGCCCGGAGGGCCCCCGGCCTCCCAGGCGAAGGAACGGGACATGCCGCTCCCTTCCAGGACCACCACGCCCTGCATGGCGTCCCCCCCGTCCCCCCCGCCCGTGGATCCGACCACGGCGAGACCCAGGCCCGCCCCGGACCGGTCCCGCATTGCCAGGGCCAGGCGGCGGGCCGATCCCTCCATGTCCGGCGGTGGTTCCGTTCCCAGCCAGCGGACCACGGACTCGCGATCCGGCAGCACCAGGCTCCCCCGGAGGACGTCATCTCCCAGGTCGTGCAGCCGCAGCGCAAGCCGGCCGGCGGTGAAGGTCTCCACCACGGCCAGGGAGAGCCCCCTCCCCTGCATGAGGTCCCGGATTGCGCCCTCCAGTGTCTCGTCGTCCGCAGCGTAGATCTTTCGCCCCAACCGTCGCCGAACCTCCCGCTCCAGGGCCGCCACAGCATCCTCCCGGTCGGGCCCGTGGGCCGTGACCTGGACCTGGATCTCGCCCTCGGAGGCCAGAAGCGCCACCTCCGGGTTTCGGCCCTCGCCCATGAGATCGCCCAAAAGCGCGTCCACCTTGCTCTCCCCCATGCCCACCACATGGAGCACCCGCGTCAGGATCCGGCTGTCCTCCAGTCCGAACCGCTCGCGAATCCACGGGATCCCCCAGGTTTCCATCAGGTGGGCCAGCTCACGGGGGACCCCGGGAAGGCACACCACGGGCGTGCCGCGGATTTCCGTCACAAACCCCGGAGCCGTCCCCACCGGGTTGGGTACGGCCAGGCTGCCTTCGGGAACGTAGGCCTGTCTGCGATTGTTCTCGGGCATGCGGTACCCGATCTTTCGAAACAGGGCTTCGATCTGCGCCATGAGGTCTTCGCGGAAGACGAGCTCCACCCCGGCCAGGTTCGCCACGGTCTCCCGGGTGAGGTCGTCGCGGGTGGGACCCAGCCCCCCTGTCACCAGGACGAGGTCGCACCGCTCCAGGGCCCGCTCAAGGGTCTCCTCCATGTCCAGCGCGCGATCTCCCACCGCCGTGCGAAACCGGACCCGGACGCCGATCCGCGCCAGCCGCCGGGCCAGGAATGCGGAGTTCGTGTCCGGAATGCGGCCCAGGAGAAGCTCGGTTCCAATGGTGAGGATCTCGCAAGAGGGGAGGACGGGTTCACGGGTCATGGCATGCTCTCGATGGGGGTGGCGGGAAGTTGCCCGCAGCAGCGGGGACTGGAAGAACCAACACCTTATAGCCCATGCAGTCGCCTGTGGCAAGGGGGAGGGGCGCCTGTCACCTTCGAGGGAAAAGGCCGGCGAGCCCCCGGGGCAGGAACGCGCCGGCGGCCATGAGGGCGATCCCCAGAACGGCCAGGTTCCACTGCCAGCCCCGAGTCCAGAGCCACTCCTGGAGGCCCGTGTACAGGAGGACGCCCAGAAGGGGCCCCCACCGGGTGCCGGGGCCGCCGAGGAGCACGGCCACCACCGGGGCCAGGGCCGCCTCGAGACCGAAGGCGGACTGGGGGCTCACGTAGGCCATGACGAGCGGATAGCCGCCGCCGGCGAGGCCGGCGAGCACCGAGCCCAGAACGAGTACGCGGCCGCGAACCATCCCCGAGGTCACCCCGGATGCCGCGGCCGCCTCAGGGTCCGCAGCGGCCGCACGGAGCGCCCTTCCGAACCGCGAGTCCGGAAGGCGGTCGTGAATCCAGAAGGCGCAGGCAAAGACCAGGAAGGTCCAGCGGTATGGAAGCGCCGTACCCCGGGTCGGCGGAAGCGAAAGGCCGGCCGACCCTCCGGTGAAAAAATCCAGGTTCCGGGCCAGCAGACCGCAGGAGAGCAGAAGAGCGAGGGAAGCCATGGCGAAGGAAACGCCCCGAAGAGGGGCCAGAAGCGGTTGAACGAGCCGGGCGGCCAACCCGCCGGCAAGCCCGGCTGCGGGAAAGGCCGCCCACCAGGTCAGCCCGTGTGCCGCACACAGCGCCGATGCGTAGACCCCGATGCCGAAGAATGCGCCGTGGCCCAGGTGAAGGGCCCCTCCGTAGCCGCCCAGCAGGTCGAAGCTCAACGCGAGGGTCCCGTTGAGCAGGACGGCCCAGGCCACCATGGCGCCGTAGGAACCCAGCCAACCGGGTCCGAGGGCGAAAAGAAGGATGCAGCCGGCGGCCGCGGCAAGCCCCGTTCTCCTCATGAACGCCTCCCCGCCGTCGCAGGCAGAAGGAAGAGCAGAAGTCCGTAGCCCAGGGCCGGCCCCCATCTCATCCCCAGCGCGTCCGCCACCCATGCCTCGCCAACGCCCAGCCCCAGACCCAGACCCAGGACCGCAAGCGGGGAAAGGGTCCCCCCGAGCACGGCCAGCACCAGGACCCGGACGGTCATGGCCAGGCCCTCTCGAATGGAGACGGTGTAGGAAAGGGCCAGGAACCCTCCGGCCAGGGCAGACACCGCAAATCCCATGGCGGCGGCGCGGCGGCCCAGGACGCCCGGGTCCACCCCGACGATCCAGACCGGTGCATCGCCCCGGCCCCAGGCCATGAGCGCTCTTCCCCAACGGCCGCACTTCAGGTAGAGATGCAGGCCCAGACCGGTGCCCAGGGCGGCCGCCAGGAGGACCAGCTTGGCGCCCGGCAGGATCACCTCTCCCCAGACGACCGGCGGCGGCGCCCAGGCCATGGCCG
>JAIPEI010000126.1 GCA_021737245.1 Deltaproteobacteria bacterium
ATGTCCACGAAAGCGGCCTGCATGCCGGGGAGCACCCGGGCCACCTGGCCGCGGTAGATGTTTCCCATGAGCTCCTGGCCGGTTTCCCGTTCGATGTGGAGCTCCGCGACCACCCCGTTTTCAACGACGGCCACGCGGGTTTCATGAGGCCGGGTGTTGATGATGAGTTCCGTGGTCATGAGGCCTCCGGTTCGATGCCGTGCCGAATCCCGAGAGAGTTCCGTCTCCGGCGGGCTGGGCAATCACTCGACCCAGGCTAACCCAGAATCTGCTTCGTTTTCAATATCTTTAGCGATATCGCCTGGGCGTCCGTCAATCCGAATATCTCCCTGACGATGTCGCCCGGCTTCAGGGACGGCCCCGGGGGATGGAGCAGCGCCAGCTCCACGGTGTCCGGAGAGGGACACTGGATGTCCCTGACGAGGGCGCGTGCGTCCACGGCCCTTTCTTTCCCTTTGGGTGTGGTCTTGACGATCACGTGCTCTCCGGCTCCGAGGAACCGCCGGGCCGCGGCCTGGTCGAACCCCTCTTCTCTCGATGTGATGCTGTAGCGGGTTTCCAGCAGCCGGTTCCGCTTCTTGAGGCTGGTTACGTCCTCGACCAGAAGGATCCGCAGCCCTTCGGGAAGGGCCCGGTTGAGCCGCTGCCGGATCTCCACGGGCGAAGGCGGATCGCGGAGCTCGACGCGAACGGTCTCCTGCAGGCTTTCCGTGCCCACCGGCAGGGGGGAGGTGAAGGAGACCTTCGGAGTGGGGTGAAAGCCCCCGGTGTGCGCGGGGAACAGGCCGACCCTTCTGAGGGCCCGGTTGAAAGCCCTTGCCAGCTCCAGGTGGCCGAGGTATCTCGAGCCTCCCGTTTTCGAGAAGGTCAGGAGAAAGGTGCGCCCCTGTTCCGGTTCAGGCTCGGACGTGTCCGCTGGGGGCAGGGTGCGGTCCGGTTCCTGGATCACCGGATCGACGCGCTCGTGATCGCACACGCCGCACTCCAGGCATTGAATCCGGCAGTCCGGCGTGAAGGCTTCCCGCTCGGCCCGGCGCCTCTCGCGCAGCAGGTAGGACTTTTTCACGCCGGTTTGGATGTGGTCCCAGGGAAGGGTTTCCTCCTCGGACCGCCTGCGGGTGAGGTGGTCGTCGACATCGATCCCTTCGGCCCGGAACGCCTCCTCCCAGATCTCCATGCGGTACTGCTCGCCCCAGGCGTCGAACCGGGCCCCGGACTCCCAGGCCCGGACAAGGGCGGGCAGGAGCCGTCTGTCGCCGCGGGAGAAGACGCCTTCCAGCCGGCTCATCTCGGGCGCGTTCCACTTGACCCGGATGCGCCGGTCCCGGAGTCCGTCCCGGATCAAGTGCATGCGTCTTCGGCTTTCCTCCAGGGTGATCTGAGGCTCCCACATGAAGGGCGTGTGGGCCTTGGGCACGAAGGCGGCGACGCTTACGTGAAGCCGGGGCCGCTTGCCCCGTCCGCCGGCGAGGCGTGCCACTTCGCGGGACAGCCGGACCACGGCCTGTAGGTCCTCCTCGGTCTCCCCCGGGAGCCCGACCATGAAGTAGAGCTTGATGAGCTTCCATCCGGCCCCGTACACCTTCCGGGCGGCCTGGAGGATCCCGCTGTTCGTCAGGGACTTGTTGATGACTCTGCGGAGGCGGTCGCTGCCCGCCTCGGGAGCCAGGGTGAACCCTGTCTTCCGGACCCGCTTGATCTGCTCGAACCAGGCCTCGTCCAGGCTGTCGATCCGAAGGGAGGGCAGGCTCACCGAGATCCTGTCCCGGCTCTGGCGGTCCATGAGCGCCGTCAGAAGGGGACCGATGGCGCTGTAATCCCCCGTGCTCAGGGAGAGAAGGGACACGTCCTCATACCCGGTTCCCGCCAGCCCCCGCCGGACGATCTCGAGGATTTCGTCCGGGGCCCTTTCCCTCGCCGGGCGGTAGATCATGCCGGCCTGGCAGAACCGGCATCCCCGGGTGCAGCCCCGGCAGATTTCCACGGCGAGCCGGTCGTGTACGGGTTCTGAAAAGGGCACCACCGGGTCCGCAGGAGAGGGGAAGGGTCCGAGGTCGGGCACCAGGGCCTTCCGGACGACCTCGTAGCCGGGCCGAAGCGGTGTGATCTTCTCGAGGACGCCGTCCCGGCCGTAGACGGGCTCGAAAAAGGAAGGAATGTAGACGCCTTGTATGGACGTGAGGTCCGCCAGGAGATCCTCCCGTGCCGTACCGGTCCGGATCGCCCTCCGAACCCGCTCGCAGATCTCCAGAGTCGCCTCCTCGCCGTCGCCGATCAGGAAGGCGTCGAAGATCCCGGCCACGGGCTCCGGGTTGAAGCAGGCCGGCCCCCCCGCGATCACCAGCGGATGGGATTTGTTCCGGTGGGAAGCCGCGAACGGGATGCCCGCCAGGTCGAGCATGGTCAGCACGTTCGTGTAGCAGAGCTCATGCTGGAGGCTGAAACCCAGGACGTCCAGCTCGGCGAGCGGCGTTCCTGACTCCAGGGTCTCGAGGGGGCGTCCGTGCTCCCGCAGCGCAGCCTCCAGGTCCACCCAGGGACAGAAGACCCGTTCCGCGGCGATCCCGCCGGCGTCGTTGAGGATCCGGTAGAGGATTTTGAGCCCCTGGTGGCTCATGCCCACTTCGTAGACGTCGGGAAACGCCAGGCCGACGTGAAGATCGACCTCCAGGCGCGGCTTCCGCCGGACGTTGGGTTCGTTCCCGAGATATCGGGAGGGTCGAATGATGTCGGCGAACCAGGGTTGATCCGTGAGTGCGTCGCGTGTCAAGGGGCCTCCGGGTCTGATGCGGCCAGGGGAAGATGCAGGGTGACCCGGGCGCCTTGCTCCGGGTGATTCCCGCCCTGAACCCGGCCCCGGAGTCCTTCCACGATGCGCTTTACCGTGGCCAGTCCCAGGCCGGATCCTTCCTCCTTGGTGGTGTGGAACGGCGTGAAGAGGTTTTCGAGAGCGCTTTCGCTGAAACCGGTTCCCGTGTCCTGCACGATCAGCTCGGCCATGGAGGCCGAATCGGCCGGCCGGCCGGCCCCGTCCTCCAGGCGTGTCTCGATGTGAATGGTTCCCCCCTCGGGCATGGCCTCTTGGGCGTTTCGCAGGATGTTCCACAGCACCTGCTTGAGCTGCTCGGGGTCGGAATCCATGTAGAGCGGATCTCCCAGGCGGCTCACCACTCGGATCCTGTCGGATTTGTCCCCGGTGTTCAGAAAGAGCTCCAGGGAGTCCCGGATCAGCGAGTTCAGCTCGAACCGCCTCGTCTTGGTCTTCCGCGGGCGCGCGTACAGGAGAAAATCGTTCACCAGGTGGTTCAGGCGGTTGACCTCCCGCATCACGATTTCCATAAGGCGGCCGGTGACGTCGTCCTCTCTCAGCTCGAGGCCTTCCTTGAGCACCTGAATGGATCCGCTGATCGAAGCCATGGGGTTCCGGATCTCGTGGGCAATGCCCGCGGCCAGCTCTCCCACCATGGCAAGGCCTTCGACCCGCTGCATCTCCTGCTCGATTCTTTTGATTTCGGTCAGGTCCTGAAAGACGAGGATCCGGCCGATGGCTTCTCCACCGGGCATGCTGAGCGGAGAGACGGTGAGGCGGAGAAACAGCTCCTCTCCCTTGTGGTTCCTGAAAGGGATATCTGTGATGGCCGGAGTCTTGCGGCTTCCGGAGAGCGAGGCTTCGGGATCCAGGTAGTCGACGAGAAAGGGGAGAAGCTCGGTCAGAGGCCGCCCGTTCGCCTCTTCGGCCGTGATTCCGAACACGCTCTCCGCCGCCGGATTGAACAGGATGACCCGCCCGCCGCCGTCCACCGTGATCAACCCCGACGCGATGCTCTGGACGATGCGCTCGTTCAGCACCTCCAGCTTGTTGATGTCCACCTTCGTGGCTTCCAGCTCGTCCCGGCTCGTCCGGATCTGCTCGGAAAGGTAGCTGCTCAGCATGGCCACCAGGTAGAAGGCGGCGGTGTGGACGAGGATCCGGAACAGGATGTAGGCGCCCTGGTCGTCGCCGGGCGGGTTCATCAACGCGCCGTAGGGCGTGATCAGCCGGTAATAGTGCAGGTCCAGCAGGGCGCCGTACAGGATGCTGCTGCTGGACGCGACGATGAGGCCGCCGCGGCGGTAGAGAAGCATGCTCGCTTCGATGATGGTCAGAATGTACAGAAAGGAGAAGAAGCTCTCTATGCCGCCGGTGGTGTAAATGAAGGCGGTGATCAGGAGCGTGTCGATCAGGAGCTGTGCATAGGCCAGCCGGTTCAGGTTCCGCAGCCGCTTGAGCAGCACGATGTAGACGAACGTCAGGAAGTAGACGCAGCCGATGAGGACATAGTGGGTGGTCTGAATGTCCCCGAAGTAGGTGCTCGTCTTGCGGACCTGGACGAACACCGAAGCCCCCAGAAGCACGGAGACGATCAGGACCCGGACGAACATGAGCCGCTGGAGCCGGCTCGAGAGCTCCATAGGGGGCGTTTTCCTGCTGGGATGACGGGTCATGGAAACCCGGGCTAGCCGGCCACGGCTCCCGCCATGGAGAAGATGGGCAGGTACATGGCCACGACCAGTCCGCCGATGGCGCCTCCGAGAAAGAGCATGAGAAGGGGTTCGAGCATGGAGGTCAACGCCGCCACGGCGGCGTCCACCTCGTCGTCGTAGAAATCGGCGATCTTTTCCAGCATGGTGTCCAGGGCGCCGGTGGCTTCACCCACGGAGATCATCTGCACGACCATGCCTGGAAAGACGTCGTTCTCCGACAGGGGCTCGGCGATGGTCTGGCCTTCGGCGATGCTGCCCCGGACCTCGAAAATGATCTCCTCGAGGATGACGTTGCCGGATGTCCTGGCCACGATTTCCAGGGAGTCCAGAATGGGAACGCCGCTGCTGATCATGGTGCCGAGCGTACGCGTGAACCGGGCGACTGCGGTCTTCTTGAGGAGGTCCCCGAAGATGGGAAGCCTGAGGGCCAGGTCGTCGGTCAGCCGGCGGCCCTTCTTTGTGCCGCGGAACTTCTTGAAGGCGATGAACAGGGCGATGAGACCGATGATCACCCAGTGAATGTTGCCCTTCATGAACCGGCTCATGTTCACCACGATCTGGGTCGGCATGGGGAGCGCCTTACCGAAGCTGGAGAACATGTCCTCGAACACCGGGATGACGAAGATGAGGATGACGGCGATGACGATGATGGCGATGGCCACGACCACGATCGGGTAGGTCATGGCCCCCTTGATCTGACTCTTGAGCTTCTCCGCCTTTTCGATGAAGGTGGCCAGGCGGCGCATGATGGTGTCGAGGATGCCGCCCACCTCGCCGGCCGCGACCAGGTTTACGAACAGGTCGTCGAATACTTTCGGGTGCTTCTTCATGGCCTCGGCCAGGGTGGAGCCGCCCTCGACGTCCTTGGAGATCTGCTTCAGAATGTTCCGGAATGTCTTGTTTTCGCTCTGCTCCGCCAGGATGCTCAGGCCTTGAACCAGCGGGAGGCCTGCGTCGATCATGGTGGAGAACTGCCGCGTGAAGATGACGATGTCCTTGTTCGTCACCTTGGGTTGCATGAAGGATACGTTTTCGAAGAGATCTTTCGGCTTCGGCTTGAGCTTCTTGACGGCCAGGTTTCGCCGCCTCAGCTGGCTCATTGCGATACGTTCGTCGGCGGCCTCGATTTCTCCTTTGAGCTTTCTTCCCTTGCGCGTTTCTGCAACCCACAAGTAGACTGGCATTCGCGGACCTCCTGCGACCCGGATTCGTCCGTATTATGCTTTCGCGTGCCCTTCAGGTCAACCAAAATGCAATATGGTAGTTAAGATAAGATCTTATGTCAAGAACCGTATCGTTCGGTCACGACGGAAGACCGCGGGGGCCGGCTGGTTCGAGCATGACTTTGACCTTGACAATCGGCGGGCCTTCAATGTTATATGACACATTTATTTTCCTGGCGAGCTCAAAAGTTCAACGATCAAAGGAGGAAAGCATCGTGAGTGAGATTAATGCTCCAATGGGTGGGAAGGTCATCGAAGTGAAGGTGAACGTGGGTGACTCTGTGAACGAAGGCGACGAGGTCGTGATCCTGGAAGCGATGAAGATGGAGCTCCCTGTCGTGGCCAGCGCCTCCGGGACTGTGAAAGAGATCAAGTGCAGCAGCGGAGACGCTGTGGACGCGGAGGCCGTTCTCCTCGTCCTGGAATAGCTTTGATCCTCGAGGTGACGCCGGTTTTTCTTCTTCTCCTGCCGGGGCCCGATGATGGAGATGGACGCGAAGATTCAGGAGCTGGACCGTCGGAACAACGAAGCCGAGCTCGGCGGCGGCGAGAAGCGCATCGAGCAGCAGCACGCCAAGGGTAAGATGACCGCCCGGGAGCGCATCGCGCACCTTCTCGACAGGAACAGCTTCCAGGAGATCGACAAGTTCGTCGTCCATCGATGCCATGACTTCGGCATGGAGAGGAAGAAGATTCCGGGTGACGGCGTCATCACGGGATACGGGACTGTCAACGGGCGCAAGGTATTCGTCTTCGCCCAGGATTTTACGGTGTTCGGCGGATCCTTGAGCGGCGCGTTCGGCGAGAAGGTGTGCAAGGTCATGGACCTCGCTCTCCGGAACGGAGCCCCTGTTATCGGTCTGAACGACTCCGGAGGCGCCAGGATCCAGGAAGGTGTGATGAGCCTGGGCGGCTACGGGGAGATTTTCAAGAGAAACGTCTTCTCCTCGGGCGTGGTTCCGCAGATCTCCGTTATCATGGGACCCTGCGCGGGCGGCGCGGTCTACTCTCCGGCCTTGACCGACTTCACCATCATGGTGAAGAAGACCAGCAACATGTTCATTACGGGTCCCCAGGTCATCAAGGCCGTGACGTCGGAAGACGTGACGGCGGAGGAGCTGGGCGGTGCCATGACCCACAACACCCGGAGCGGCGTGGCCCATTTCGCCGAGGAGTCCGACCGGGACGCTTTGAACCGCGTCCGGGAGCTCCTGGCCTACCTCCCGCAGAACTACCGGGAACGAACGCCCGACACGACCTGTAAGGACGACCCCGACCGGACCGATCCCGGCCTCAACGAGCTGGTCCCGGCCAACCCCCGCCTGCCGTACGACATGAAGGACCTCATCCGGAAGGTGCTGGATGACGGTGTCTTTCTGGAAACCCACCAGCACTATGCCATGAACATGGTCGTGGGTTTCGGCCGCCTCAACGGCATGGCCGTCGGTATCGTGGCGAATCAGCCCCGGTTCCTGGCGGGATGCCTGGACATCGACGCATCCATGAAGTGCGCGCGCTTCGTGCGCACCTGCGACTCCTTCAACATCCCCCTGATCACCTTCGTGGACGTGCCGGGGTACCTTCCCGGCGTGCAGCAGGAGTACGGCGGGATCATCAAGCACGGCGCCAAGATCATCTATGCGTACAGCGAGGCCACGGTCCCCAAGATCACCGTGGTGACGCGCAAGGCTTACGGCGGAGCCTACATCGCCATGTCGGGCAAGCACTTGGACGCGGACATCAACTTCGCCTACCCCTCGGCGGAGATCGCCGTGATGGGCCCCGAAGGCGCCGCGAACATCATTTTCCGCAGGGAGATCGAAGGGGCGGAAGATCCCGAGGCCACCCGGGACCGCCTGGTGGAGGAGTACAGGAACAACTTCGCCAGCCCCTTCCGCGCCGCCGAGGTGGGCTACATCGACCACATCATCTTCCCCGAGGCGACCCGGCCCCGACTGGTCAAGGCTTTGGAGATGCTCCGGGAGAAGAAGGCCTCCATCCCCGAGAGACGCCACGGCAACATCCCCCTGTAGCGGATCACCCTCCTGTTCCCCGCCTCCCGACCTTGCTCCACCCTTCTTGCCGCCGTGGCGCGAATGCGCTATGATCGCACCTCTCAGCCGTTTCACCCGATCCGTGGAGGAATCGTCATGAATCGTCGATGGCTTCCGTCCCCCGCGTTCCTCTTGGCAATCCTGCTCCTTTCCGGCTGCGTCAAGCCGGTCCTTACCATGCCCGATCAGCCGCCCCAGATCGTCAAGTCCTACCGCTCGGTCACGTTGCAGGCCGGCTGGGCGGGCATGAAAAACACAGGGGTTCGCCTCGAAGACGGGGACGTCTACTCCCTCTTCGCCACCGGCCGAATGGACTACTGTCCGCAAGGGGGATGCGAGAGCCGGAACGTGACGCCCGATCTGGGCTGGCCCCTCATCACCCGCGTCGGTGACGGGTCCTATCGCTCCCCGTTCTTCGGCAGACGCCTGGGCATCCTGCGCCACGCCGATGGGGACGGGGACCTTTATGTGGGGTACAGACAGGGACCTCTCCAGGTCGATGGAACGCCGCGTCGGCCCGACTGGTACAGAAACGACATCGGCGCATTCCACGTGGACGTCGTCGTATGGGCCCGCGATGACTACGACGCCATCGTCTCCTTTCTGGAGACGATGGTGAAGAGGACCCCGGAAAATGTGGCCCTCCGGGACGGGCTGGAGTATGCCAGGGACTGGAAGAAGATTTACGCGGACGCCCAAAAGGCCTCGGAGGCCATCGAGGCCACGAAGGAGGAGATTGCTACCCTGAAAGCCGGGACCGGAGAGTGGGAGAAAGCGGGCGTCGGGGAGCGTCCGGTCGAACCGGCAGCGGGCGCCGCCGGGACCGGGACGGAGGAGGCACCGCCGCCGGCTCCGGCCGCGGACGAGAAAAAACAGGGGCGCATCGCCGCGCTGGAGGCGAGGCTGGCCCGGCTCCAGGAGATGCTGGCCGAGTTCGAGAAGATGCAGCAGAGCCTGGCCGAGGAGCGGCAGAAGACCGAGCAGCTCAGCCAGGAGCTGGGGGAGATGGAGCAGCGGGAGAAGGACCTTCAGGTCCGCCTCGAAGAAGGGGACAAGACCCCGCCCGTGGTGGTGATCGCCT
>JAIPEI010000127.1 GCA_021737245.1 Deltaproteobacteria bacterium
CGGCGGCCGAGGCCCTGGGCAACCCCTACATCCTCCCCTCGGAGCGGATGGCGTGTCTGCGGCGGGCGGGTCTGGACGGCCGTCCCGCCCCGGCCGAGCTCGAGGCGATTCGCCGGGGCGCGTACATCTGCTCGAACTGCGACCGGTGCACCGTGGTGTGCCCCTCGGGCATCAACCTGAAGGAGCTGTGGATGTGCGTGCGGGAGGCGTTGATTCAGCAGGGGGGCCCCGAGCCCGCCCTGCTCTCGCCTTTCTCCTTCCTTCGCGGCCTTCAGAAGGATACCCTGGAGGAGGGGACGGACTACGACCTTCCCCTGAGCCGGGCCAGGCACAGCCTCGTCCACAACGGGGACGGAGAGGCGCCCGGAAGCGAGGTCCCGCCGCTGGATCTGACGGGCCGGCCGGACCGGGCCGCGGACCCCGACCTGGAGGCCGGGCACTTCGCCGACTGCTTCGGCTGCCGGAACTGCACCTCCGTCTGCCCCGTAGTGGGGAACTACGAGGATCCAGTGACCACCCTCGGGCTCCTGCCTCACCAGGTCATGTACTGCCTGGCCCTCGGGATGCCGGACATGGCCTCCCGGTCCCGCATGCTCTGGGACTGCGCAACCTGCTACCAGTGCGAGGAGCACTGCCCGCAGGGCGTGCGCATCACGGACATCTTCTACACGTTGAAAAATCGGGCCGTTCGGGCCCGGGACCCTCGATCCGCGGCTTCTCCGGAGGAGACCCGGCCCGGGACGGCATGGGGGGCTGCATCGTGAACGACCCTCGGGTCCTGAGATGATACGGAACAAGACATGAAGACCTATGCACTGTACCTGGGCTGCAACATTCCCGCGCGGGTCCAATCCTATGAAAGCGCCTCCCGGGCGGTCCTGGAGAGGCTCGGGGTGCAGCTCCTCGACACCCGGGAGTTCGCATGCTGCGGGTACCCGCTGAGGAACGTGAATCGGGGGGCGTTTCTCCTCTCAGCCGCCCGCAACATGGCGCTGGCCGGCCGCATGGGACGCGACATGCTGGTCCTCTGCAGCTGCTGCTTCGGTTCGCTCAAGGGGGCGCAGCACCAGCTCCGCCGCGACCCGGAAGCACGCAGGGAGGTCGAACGAAGGCTCCGTGAAGAGGGGCTGCGCTATGACGGCGACATCGGAATCCGGCACCTGCTGACCGTCCTCTACCACGACGTCGGGCTGGAGGCCTTGAAAGCCCGGATCAGCCGTCCTTTCGAGGGCCTCAGGATCGGGGCCCACTACGGATGCCATGCCCTGCGGCCCAGCCGCATCACCCAGCTCGACGACCCCGTGGCCCCCGGGATGTTCGATGCGCTCGTGGAGGTCACCGGCGCACGGAGCATCGAGTGGGACACCAGGATGGACTGCTGCGGCGCGCCCCTGCTCGGCGTGAACGATGATCTTTCTCTGGACCTGACGCGCAGCAAGCTGAAGAAGGCCGCAGAGGCCGGCGTGGAGCTTCTGTGCACGGCCTGCCCCTTTTGCCAGCTTCAGTTCGACACGGTTCAACGGAAATGGATTGCGGGCAACGGAAGCGGGACCGAGCTGGTCCCATCCCTGGTCTACCCCCGGTTGCTGGCACACAGCATGGGAATGGAAGACGAACGGTTGAACCTGGACAAGAGCACAGCGGGGATCGAAGCGATCGAATCCCCCTGAAAACCACCCGTGCACCTCGAGAGGTCTTCAAGGCGCCTCGAACAAGCATCCCTGCGGCCCCGCTTTTCGGAGCGGAAAAGCCCGTGGGGTCTCATCTGGAGCTGACCGTGAAACGCGAAGAAACAGGCGCGGTACTGGTTGTTGGAGGAGGAATCACCGGAATGCAGTCGGCGCTGGACCTGGCGAACTCCGGTTTTTTCGTCTATCTCGTAGAGCGCTCGAGCTCGATCGGTGGGATGATGTCCCAGCTGGACAAGACCTTTCCCACCAACGACTGTGCCATGTGAATTATCTCGCCCAAACTGGTCGAGGTCGGCCGGCACATCAACATCGAGCTGCTCACGCTCACCGAGGTCAGGGAGATCTCCGGCGATCAGGGAAACTTCGAGGTCCGCGTGGTTCAGCACCCCCGGTACGTGGACGTGGACAAGTGCATCGCCTGCGGGGCCTGCGCCGAGAAATGCCCCCGCAAGGTCCCGGACGAGTACAACGAGAGCCTGATTCCCAGGAAGGCGATCTATGTGAAGTACGCCCAGGCCGTCCCGCTGAAGTATGCCATCGATCCGGACCAGTGCATCAAGCTGACCCGGGGGAAGTGCGGGAACTGTGCCAAGGTGTGCCCCACCGGGGCCGTCGACTACGAGGACACGGAGAAGGAGCGTGTCCTGCAGGTCGGCGCGGTGGTGCTCGCCGACGGGGTCGAGGCCTATGACCCGGGGGAGCACGATACCTACGGCTACAGGCAGAACCCCGACGTGGTCACCAGCCTCGAGTTCGAGCGCATGCTCTCCGCCTCGGGTCCCTCGGGGGGCCACCTGGTCCGCCCTTCGAACGGGGAGGAGCCGGCCCGAATCGCCTGGCTCCAGTGCGTGGGCTCCAGGGAGCCGGCCCTGGGCGGCCGGGGATACTGCTCGAGCGTCTGCTGCACTTACGCCGTCAAGGAGGCGGTTCTGGCCAAGGAGCACTGTCCCGGCGGCCTGGACGCCGCCGTCTTCTACATGGACATCCGAACCACCGGCAAAGACTTCGAGCGGTACTACGAGCGCGCCAGGACCGAGCAGGGGGTTCGCTTCGTCAAGGCCAGGATCTCGCACCTGGCCAGGCAGAACGGCTCGAACCTCATTCGATACGTGGACGAGACGGGCAAGCGGGTCGAGGAGGCTTTCGACATGGTGGTCCTGTCCGTGGGTCTCGGGGCGAACCGGAAAAGCGCCGAGCTGGCCGAGACCCTGGATATCGAGCTCGATCCCTACCGGTTCGTGAGCACGAGCAGCTTTCACCCGGTCCGGACCTCGAGGCCCGGGGTCTATGTCTGCGGCGCCCACCAGGCGCCCAAGGACATCCCCTCCTCGGTGGTGGACGCCAGCGCGGCCGTCGTCGAGGTGGCAAGCGACTTGGCCGGCGTGCGCTGGACCCTCACCCGGACCGCCTCGATACCCGAGGAGCGGGACGTGCGCGGAGCCCCCCCGCGCATCGGCGTGTTCGTCTGCTGCTGCGGCACCAACATCGCCGGGGTCGTGGACGTACCCGGGGTCGTGGAGTTTGCAAAGACCTTGCCCGGCGTTGCCTATGCGGAGGAGAACCTCTTCAGCTGCTCCCAGGACACCCAGGACAAGATGACCCGGCTGATCCGGGAAAAGGGGCTCAACCGGGTGGTGGTGGCCGCGTGCACCCCCAAGACCCACGAACCGCTCTTCCAGGAGACCCTGACCGGCGCGGGCTTGAGCAAGTACCTCTTCGAGATGGCCAACATCCGGAACCAGTGCTCCTGGGTGCACAGGGACGAGCCCGAGGCCGCCACGCGGAAGGCCATGGATCTGGTCGCCATGTCCGTGGCCAAGGCGAACCGCCTCATCCCCCTGCCCGAACCCGTCCTGGAGATCACCCGGACCGCCCTGGTCATCGGGGGCGGCGTCGCCGGCATGGAGGCGGCGAGGAGCCTGGCCGACCAGGGCTACCCCACACATCTGGTCGAGCGGAACCACCGGCTCGGAGGACAGGCCCTGTCCCTGCACGAGACATGGAAAGGGGAGTCGATTCAGGCCTATCTCTCCGAGCTGATCGAGGACGTCCACCGGCACCCGGGAATCCAGGTCCACCTGAACGCCGAGATCGAGGAGGTGGACGGGTTCGTCGGCCGCTTCCGGACCATGATCCGGCAGGGCCGCGAGAGCAGGATGCTCGAGCACGGCGTGACCATCGTCGCCACGGGCGCCCTCGAGTACAAGCCCCGCGAGCATCTCTACGGAGAGCACCCGAACGTGATCACGGGGCTGGAGCTGCAGGACCGGCTGGTCCAGGGGGCCCCCGCCCTCCATGGAGCCCGGACCGCGGTGTTTCTGCAGTGTGTCGGATCCCGCACACCGGAGCGTCCCTACTGCTCCAAGGTGTGCTGCACCCAGTCCATCAAGAGCGCGCTGGCTCTGAAGAATGTCAACCCATCCATGCGGGTTTTCATCGTCTACAGGGACATGCGGCCCTACGGCCTGCGGGAGGATCTGTATCGGACGGCCAGAGAGGCCGGGGTCGTCTTCATTCGCTATCGCGCCGAGGAGGGGTTCGACGTCAGCATCGAGGACGGCCGTCTGCGGACGGTCTTCACGGACACCGGCCTGAACCGGAGGATGGAGGCCCACCCGGACCTCCTGGTGCTGGCATCCGCCGTGGTACCGAGCGAGCAGTCACGGCTCGCGCAGTTCTACAAGATCTCCCGCAACGACGACGGCTTCTTCGCCGAGGCCCACGTCAAGCTTCGACCGGTGGATTTTTCCACCGAAGGGGTCTTTGTCTGCGGGCTGAGCCACGCCCCCAAGCCGGTGGACGAAAGCATCGCCCAGGCCCAGGCCGCGGCGGCCAGGGCCGCGACCCTACTCGCGGCCGGGCGGATTTCCGTGAGCGGGACGGTTGCGGCCGTGGATCCGGACCTGTGCAGCATGTGCGGCGTCTGCGCCTCCATCTGTCCCTACTCGGCTCCCGGCGTGGACGAAAAGACCGGCAGGATGCGCATCCAGAGCACCCTGTGCAAGGGATGCGGGCTGTGCGCCGCTTCCTGTCGATCCGGAGCGATCCGGCTGAACGGCTTTGACAACAACCAGATTTTTGCGATGATTGGACAGGCGTGAAGGGGACGGCACTGCTAACCCAAACCGACAGGAAAGGAGGGCGCCGTGATCGAGATCACCCAGTTCAAGAGCATTCGCATGCTCAGCTATCTCACGGACGAGATGCTCGAGAAGATCGAACCGATCACCACCATCGTGGACTACAAGGCGGGCGAGTACATCTTCCGGGAGGGTGAGTACGCGGAGTACCTGTACTCGATCCTGGAAGGAGACGTGGGGCTGGAAACCGAGAAGCATTCGTCCAAGCGCATTCTCGTCACCAAGATCACCCGGGGCATGACCCTGGGGTTCTCGAGCCTCCTGGACACCGATTACAGGAAGTACCTCGGGTTTGCCAAGGCACTCACCGACACGAAGCTCTTCGCCTGGAAGGGCGTGGAGATGGAGAAGCTCTTCGTCCGGGACTACGAGATGGGGTTCCTGATCATGCGGCGCATCGCGAACATCATCCACAAGCGCCTCCAGATCACGATGACCCAGCTCGTGGACATTTATCAGTAGCCCTGAGGGTCGGTAACCCTCGAGCGGCTCATCCGCCCTTCCGGATCTACTCCTCGAAGGCGTCCAGGATCTTTGCCCGCTTTCGGAAGAAGCCCGTGCTCAACATGAGGTACACGAACCCGATCGCCACCCAGATGCCGCCCGCCGTCTTGGCCCTCGGGGAGAGGTTCACGAACAGGAGCAGGCAGGTCAGGAAGCCGAAGAACGGCACCAGCAGGTAGCGAACCACGTCCCATCCTTTCCGCCGATTCTGTCGAATGAAGTAGTGGGAGATCACCGACAGGTTCACCAGCATGAACGCCGAAAGCGCTCCGAAGTTGATCATGGTGATGATCGTCTCCATGTCCTGGGTCGCACCGATAATCGCAACGACGGCCAGAATCAGCAGGGTGTAAACGGGTGCCTTCGTGCGGGGGTGGAGATAGGCGAAGATCCGCCCGGGAAGCGCCTCGTCCCGGCCCATGCCGTACAGGACCCGCGCCACCCCGGCCTGGGAGTCGATGGCGTTCGCCAGGGCCCCGGCGATCACGGAGATGCTCACGAAGGTGACGAGGGTTTGACCTCCGGCCCGGCCGATCGCCTCGAAAAAGGCCGTGTCCGCGGACTCGAACAGGGTCCAGTCGGGGTGGACCGACTGGGCGCAGTAGGCCTGGAGGATGAAGAGGAAGGCCATGAAGAAACAGACGGAGATCGTTCCCCTGGAGAGCGTCTTCCCCGGCTCGTGGACCTCCTCGGCCAGGGTGGTCATGGCGTCGAACCCCATGAAGGAGAAGCAGGCGATGGAGGTGCCCACGAGGAGGGCGCTCATCTCAAAGGTCTCCGGATTGTAGAAGGGCAGCGTCGAGAACCCCCAACCCACCCCCTGAGCGAGCGAGGTAAAGGAGGACACCACCGTGTAGAGCACAGCCAGGAGCATGAAGATCACCAGGAAGGCGTTCACGCGGGAAACACTCTTCACGCCGAGCAGGTTCACCACGGTGATGAGGACGATGGCCGTGATCACGATTCCCCAGTAGGGCAAGCTCGGAAACATCATCTGCACGAAGATGCCCACCACGATGTAGTTCAAGATGGGAAACAGGGCATAGTCGAGAAGAATGGTCCATCCCGCGAAGAACCCGGCATACGGATGAATGGCGCGCTGGGTGTAGGTAAAGGCGGATCCTGCAATGGGGTACGCCCCGGCCATCTGACCGTAGCTGTACGCAGTGAAGGACATGGGAATCACGGCGATGAGGTAGGCCAGTGCCATGTGTCCCATGGAGGCGGCCGTGACCGCACCGAACACGATTACCGGCGCGATGGGGACCATCATGCCCACCCCGTAGATGAAAACGCCCCAGAATCCCAGCTCCCGCTTGAGCTCCTGCTTGTAGCCGAAACGCTCCAGGTTTTCGGTGCCTTTGTTCTCGCCCATTCGTCTTCCTCCTTTGGTGATTGGGTTCCACCTCGCCGGCCGTTTTCGGCCTTCCCCTCCGCCCGGCCTCGCCGCCTGCGTTCTCATAACCGATGCGGCTACTCGTCCTGCTCCCAGAGCTTCTGGATTTCCCGCCAGTCCTCCTCGGCGGCCGGCGGAGACTGGCATCGGGCCCCCTGGGCCGTGTGGCAGGGAGGCGTAAAAGCGCCCCGGTCCATCAATCTTCGGATGTTGCCCCGATAGATCTCGTCCACCTCAGCGTGATGCATGGGCTCCTGTTCCAGCCACAGGTTCTTTGGATGAATGGGCTTCTCGTACATGCGCTTGAACAGCTCGACGCGCAGGTCCTTGGTCCAGTTGCTGTTTAGGTTCATGACCCGGAACTGGCGCAGGCTCTCGATGTCGATGATCGCGGCGACCATGGTGTTGCTGCCCGAGGCCTGGTAGGAAATCACCTCGCCCCGGTAGTTCACGATGTGGGAGTTGCCTCCGCCCACGTCGAAGGGATGCCGGATCCGGGGGTGAACGTAAACGGGTCCGACGTTGGGGCACAGCATGTAGACCGAGTTGAACTCCGCGTGGCCCCGGTTCTGGACCATCCAGCTTCCGCCGCCGGGGTAGCCGGACCCGGTCATGGGCATGGCCTCGCTCGGGCGGTAGACCAGCTCCGCGCCGTTGAGTGCCAGGGCCCGAACGGCCTCGGGGTACTCCCCGTCGCTGCAGCAGATGGTGCCGATGTTTCCGATGTCGTTGGTCTTGAGGACCGGGTAGAAGGCGTCGATGTCGTCGCCGAAGAGCTCCACCCACCGATCGTAGACGTCATGCGGCGTGCAGGAACGTTCCCGGCACCAGACGTGATTCTTGGCCGCCTTGTGGACCACCCTCCCCTTCGGATCGATCACGAACATCGTGTTGAAGTAGCGATCCGCGATCACCTCGGGCCAACGTGCCTTGCACTGGGCGATGATGTATGTCTCATACTCCCGGGCGAGCGTTGCGAGCCGTTCCGTTTCTTCGCCGGGTATCTCGATGAAGATCTCCCGGGCCGCGAGGGTGTGGGGGATGTCAAACACCTCGTCCGTGAACCCCGTGAGGGCGCCCTCGGCCAGGGCCACGATCTTGACCGGCATGTTGATGTTCGTGATCTCCACCGCGGCCCGGAGGGCGTCCTCGATGTTGTCCAGGTTCTCGCAGATCTCGCTTCGCCGGCTCACGCCGTGAACGATGGTCGACAGGCCGATGGCCAGGTAGGGGGGAACGGGCTTGATCCGGCTTTGCTGTTCCATGGGAGCCTCCTTCCGGAATGAGACGCTTTTGTTTCGGGAGGAATGGTGTGAGAGACGGTGATTCTCTACCATATTGGGATTCCCAATTCAATAACAAAGTTAAATTGGGATGATCGGTTGAAGCCGCTTGATTCTCCCCTCGCGCCTCCATAGAATAAATGGACGGTTGGAGCCTGAGTTGATTGTCCAGTCAGGAGGATCCGTGAACGGAAGATTGTCCACGACCCAACAGGTGGTCGACACCGTCGTCTCCGGGATTCACAAGGGGACGTTCAAACCCGGCCAGCGCCTTCCCTCGCAGCGGGAGATGGCCCGCCTGTTCGGGGTGAGCCGGACCGCGGTTCGAGAGGCCATCAAGGTTCTGGAAGGCCGGGAGATCGTCGCGAGCCGGCGGGGAAGCGGCATCTTCATTTGCAGGGGTTCGGAGGCGATTTGCGACGGGGAGGATCCCCGTTCGGGTCAGGCGCTGGTGATGAGCACGGAGGAGGTCATGTCCTTTGCCCGGCAGATCTGGTACGCCTCCCTCGAGCAGGCCGTGCAACACGCCACGGACGACGAGATCGCCCAGCTCAACGCCCTGAGCTGCGAGTTCCACGGCGGCTACCGCAACACCACGCCGCTTCAGGAGGCGTATATCTACGAAACCTCTTTCGGCATGAGGATATGCAAGGCATCTAGAAACCCGCTGAATTATGCAATCATGCTCCAGCTCCTCAAGATCACCACGGACATCGACTACAATGTCGTGTCGGACAGGGCCTTGTACAAAGAGGTCATCGCGATCGATCTCCGCATCACAGAGGCCATGAAGGAAAGAGACACGGGGCGGGCCCTCTTCTGGGCCAAGGAAAGGGACCGCG
>JAIPEI010000128.1 GCA_021737245.1 Deltaproteobacteria bacterium
TATAGGATTTCGGTGCGAGTGCGCCATCACGACGACTGAC
The DNA here is from genome assembly GCA_021737245.1 of Deltaproteobacteria bacterium. Lineage (GTDB taxonomy): Bacteria > Desulfobacterota > DSM-4660 > Desulfatiglandales > HGW-15 > JAIPEI01. The sequence goes on from JAIPEI010000128.1 coordinate 41, forward strand.
AATAAAAAGGAGGACTGTACATGTCGAAGCTTGTTCCCCCACACGGAAAAGAAGAAAGGCTGATCCCGCTTCTGCTCGAGGGCGATGCGCTCAAGGCGGAGGAGAAAAAGGCGAAGTCGCTCAAGCAGTTGACCTCTACGTCCCGGGAGACCTCGGATCTCATCATGCTGGGGATCGGCGCGTTTACGCCGCTGACCGGATTCATGGGAAAGGCCGACTGGCAGGGCGTTTGCGACAAGTACCTCATGGCGGACGGCACGTTCTGGCCGATCCCCATCACCTTCTCCACGGACGACGAGGACGTGAAGGAAGGCGACGAGGTGGCCCTGAAGGACGTGGACACCGGAACGATCATCGCCACCATGAAGGTGACCGAGAAGTACACCGTCGACAAGGAGCACGAGTGCAAGAAGGTGTTCGGCACCACGGACATGGAGCACCCCGGGGTGGAAAAGGTCATGGGCCAGGCCAAGTACAACCTGGCCGGTCCGGTGAAGGTCATCAGCGAAAGCTTTTACCCCGAGCAGTTCAAGGAAATCTACCACCGCCCGGCCGAGTCGCGCAAGATTTTCGACGACAAGGGATGGAGCCGGGTGGCTGCGCTTCAGCTCCGCAACCCCATGCACCGGTCCCATGAGTTCCTGGCCAAGATCGCCGTGGAGGTCATGGACGGCGTCTACATCCATCAGCTCGTGGGCAAGCTGAAACCGGGCGACATCCCGGCGGACGTCCGCGTCCGGGCCATCCAGGCCCTGGTGGACAACTACTTCGTGAAGGACACCGTGGTCCAGGGCGGCTATCCCATGGAGATGCGGTATGCGGGTCCCCGTGAGGCCCTCCTTCACGCCACGTTCCGGCAGAACTACGGCTGCAGCCACATGATCATCGGACGCGACCATGCGGGCGTGGGCGACTACTACGGCCCCTTTGACGCCCAGAAGATCTTCGAGGAGATCCCCGAGGGCGCGCTCAAGTGCAAGAATCTCAATATCGACTGGACCTTCCACTGCTACAAGTGCATGGGCATGGCTTCCATGAAGACCTGCCCCCACGGCAAGGAGGACCGCCTTCTCCTGTCGGGAACCCTGGTCCGTAAGACCCTGTCCGAGGGCGGCGATCTCCCCAAGGAGTTCTCCCACCCCGAGGTGGTGGCCATCCTGAAAGAGTACTACCAGAACCTGGACGAGAAGGTGGAAGTCAAGCTCCACGGCGCCGCGACCGGCGATGCAAACAAGAAGTAGCTCAACAGCCACTTGAAATGCGGAGGCTCCTCGAGGGAGGAGCCTCTCAACCGTTGATCCCGAACGTTTGAAAGAAAGGAGGTGTCGATCGAGCGGTACCACCAGTCACTAAGACACTCGAGGAAGTACCCAAACTGAAATCTCAGGAGGTGTTCAAATGCCAAGCTATGTGATTACCGAAAAATGCGACGGTTGTAAGGGGCAGGACAAGACGGCCTGCATGTACATCTGCCCCAACGACCTCATGGTGTTGGACAAGGAAAAAATGAAGGCCTACAACCGTGACCCCCAGATGTGCTGGGAGTGCATGTGCTGCGTCAAGATTTGCCCGCAGCAGGCCATGGACGTCCGCGGTTACGCCGACTTCATGCCCATGGGCGCCAGCGCCACGCCGCTGAGAGGCTCCGAAGACATCATGTGGACGGTCAAGTTCCGTGACGGGTCTGTCAAGCGGTTCAAGTTCCCCATCCGGACCACGCCGGAAGGTTCCGCCGATCCCGCGGGTGGTTTTGGGACCCACGACGACCTCAACAGCGAAGCCCTGGCCACCGAGCCCGCGTCCCTGGGTATGGACGCGGTCCCCACGAGATAAGAAGGAGGATTGAATTATGGCAAACTTTGAGACTGTAGAAGTCAGCACCGACCTCCTGATTCTGGGTGGGGGGTTTTCCGGCTGTGGTGCGGCGACCGAAGCGGCCTACTGGGCCAAGAAAAACAACCTTAATGTAGTGCTCGTGGACAAGGCGGCCCTGGACCGCAGCGGCGCCGTAGCCATGGGTCTTTCCGCCATCAACCAGTACGTGGGCATCGGGTCCGGTGACAACACCGCCGAGGAGTACGTCCAGTACGTCCGCCAGGACCTCATGGGCATCTCCCGCGAGGATCTGGTTTACAACATCGCCCGTCACGTGGACGGCACGGTCCACCTGTTCGAAAAATGGGGCCTCAAGATCTGGAAGGACGAGGAAGGCAAGTACGTCCATGAGGGTCGCTGGCAGCTCATGATCAACGGCGAGTCCTACAAGATCCTCATCGCCGAGGCCGCCAAGAACGCCCTGGCCGACTGCGGCGGCGAGATCTACGAGCGCGTCTTTATCGTGGATCCCCTGATGGACGGCAACAAGTGCGTGGGCGCGGTGGGATTCAGCACCCGCGAGAATAAGTTCTACGTGTTCAAGGCCAAGGCCGTGATCGTAGGACTGGGCGGCGCCGTGCACGTGTTCCGGCCCCGGTCCGTGGGCGAGGGCTTCGGCCGCTCCTGGTATCCCCCGTTCAACTCCGGATCCAGCGCCTACTTCACCCTCCAGGCCGGCGCCGAAATGACCTGCCAGGAAGTGCGCTTCATCCCCGTCCGCTTCAAGGACGCGTACGGTCCGGTGGGCGCGTGGTTCCTGCTGTTCAAGTCCCGCGCCATCAGCGCCGAGGGCGGCGAGTACATGGTGGTCCGCAAGGAAGAGCTGAACAACTGGGCTCCCTACGGACTGGCCAAGCCGATCCCCGCCAACCTGCGGAACTACCTGGGCATGCTGGACGTGGATGCCGGTCTGGGGCCCCTGTACATGGAGACCCACGAGGCCATCCAGAAGCTGGCCGACCAGTACAAGGACGATCCCAAGGCCTTCAAGAAGAAGATGAAGGAGCTCGAGAGCGAGGCGTGGGAAGACTTTCTGGACATGACCATTTCCCAGGCCATTCTCTGGGCGTCCATGAACGTCTACCCCGAGCAGAAGCACTCCGAGATCGCTGCCTGTGAGCCCTACTTCATCGGCTCGCACTCCGGCGCCAGCGGCGCCTGGGTGAGCGGTCCCGAAGACCTCGACACCCCCTACAAGTGGGGATACGCCAACATGACCACGGCGGACGGCCTGTTCGCAGTCGGCGATGCCTCCGGCGCCTCCAGCCACAAGTTCTCCTCCGGTTCCCATACCGAGGGGCGGATCGCCGGCAAGGCCGCGGTGAAGTACATCGTCGAGAAGGGCGCCGAGCCCAACGTGGACATGGCCAAGGTGGAAGAGCTCAAGACCAAGATCCTGAAGCCGCTCGACCTGGTCGAGCAGCACAAGGACGAGCTCACCGACATCGAGGTGAACACGAACTACATCATGCCGAGGCAGTTTCTGCACCGCCTGCAGAAGATCATGGACGAGTACGCGGGCGGAGTGAGCTCGGCCTTCAAGACCTCCAAGGCCCTGCTGGAGCGCGGTCTGGAGCTGATGGTTTACCTCCAGGAAGACGCGGACAAGCAGGGTGCCCGTGATCTCCACGAGCTCATGAGGGCCTGGGAGAACTATCAGAGAATGTGGATCGCCGAGTCCCACCTCCGGACCATGCTGTTCCGGGAAGAGACCAGGTGGCCCGGCTACTACTTCCGCTCCGACACGCCGAAGATGGACGAGGATAACTGGCACTGTTTCGCCAACTGCCGCTTTGATCCCGCTTCCGGCGAGTGGGAGATGACGAAGAAGGATGTCTGGAACATGCCGGGCGTCTAAGCCCCGCACGGACAGACCATCATCTCCAGCAGTTGAATGACCCGGCCCCGGGCGGCCCCCCCGGGGCGGGCCGGGGTTTTTTTGTTAGGGAGAGTCCTTCTAAGTGGCATTTTTGCTGGAAGATTTCCAGCCTTTTTTGTTTGCAATCCGGATTCACTTTTTGTATATAGAGCCAACCCTGAACCGGGTGCCCATCCCCTCGTGAGTTGAGCGGACCGGCGATGGTATGAGAGAAAGCGGCCTCGATGAGGAGGCCGTTTCCTGGATATTCCAATTAGCCTTAGGAGGATGAGCATGGCAAACAACGAGACCCAAAGTATCCTGGTGGTCGGCGGCGGGATGAGTGGGATGACCGCCGCGATTGAAGCAGCCGAGGCGGGCTACGATGTCTACATCGTGGAGAAGAATCCCTACCTCGGAGGGCGTGTGGCCCAGCTTCACCACTATTTCCCGAAACTCTGCCCCCCTTACTGCGGGCTGGAGATCAACTTCCGGCGCATCAAGAACAACTCGAAAATCCGTTTCTTCACGCTCGCCGAGGTGGACAAGGTTTCCGGCGAAGAGGGGAACTTCGACGTCACCATCAAGCTGAACCCCAGGTTCGTGAACGAAAACTGCACGGCCTGCGGAAAGTGCGCCGAGGCCACCACCATGGAGATCGACAACCCGTTCAACTACGGCATGAACAAGATGAAGGCGGCCTATCTTCCCCACGAGCTGGCTTTCCCCATGCGCTATGTGATCGATCCGGCGCTGGCCAAGAGCGACGAAGCCCGGAAGGTGAAGGAGGCCTGCTCCTACGATGCCGTGGATCTGGACATGGGTGTCCGAACCGTGGATCTAAAGGTCGGGTCGATCGTCTGGGCCAGCGGCTGGAAGCCTTACGACGCCAACAAGCTGGAGACTTACGGGTTCGGCGTGTTCCCCGACGTAATCACCAACGTCATGATGGAGCGGCTGGCCTCCTACTCCGGTCCCACCGGCGGCGCGATCCTACGCCCTTCCAACGGCGAGGCGCCGCAGACCGTGGCGTTTGTCCAGTGCGCCGGTTCCCGGGACGAAAACCACCTTCCTTTCTGCTCCGGCATCTGCTGCCTGGCCTCCATGAAGCAGGCCACCTACGTCCGGGAGCAGTACCCGGACGCGAAGATCTACATCTTCTTTATCGACATCCGGGCCACCGACCGCCTCGAGGCTTTCTACCGGAAGGTGAAAGAGGACGAGAACATCGAGTTTTTCAAGGGCAAGGTGGCCAAGATCACGCAGAACGAATCGGGCCAGGGGCTGGTGCTTCGGGTGGAGAACACCGCCACGGAAGAGTTAAACGAGATCCCCGCGGACCTGGTTGTGCTGGCCACGGGCATGGAGCCCAACACCGCCGACGCCCCTCTCCCCATCGAGGTCCCCTACGACGACTACGGGTTCGTGGCCTCTCAGAACGCCGGCCCCGGCGTTTACGCCGCAGGCTGTTCGCGGACCCCCATTTCGGTCTCTGAAGCGGTCCAGGATGGGACGGCGGCGGCCCTGAAGGCCATTCAATCCATCGCGAGGAGGTAAGCTCAATGGAAAACAAAAAGATCGGAGTCTACATCTGCACTGGATGCGGCATCGGTGATGCCCTGGACATAGAGAAGCTCGGCGAGGACGGGACCGAGGACCGCACCGTCGCCGTTTGCAAGAACCACCCGGCCATGTGCTCCAAGGAAGGCGCGGAGCTCATCAAGCAGGACATCGAGTCCGAGGGCGTCAACACCGTCGTGGTGGCGGCCTGCTCTCCCCGCGTGATGTACGACGTCTTCGACTTCCCGGGTTGCATCGTGGACCGCGTCAACCTGCGGGAGCAGGTGGTCTGGTGTCATCCTCCCCAGGACGAAGACACCCAGATGATGGCCGAGGACTACCTTCGCATGTCGCTGGCCAAGGTCGAGGAGATGGACCTGCCGGAGGCCTACATGCCCGATGAGGAGATGTACAGGGACATCCTCGTGGTGGGCGGGGGCATTTCCGGGTTGACCGCGGCGCTGGAAACAGCCAAGGCCGGGTACAACGCTGTCCTGGTGGAGAAGGAGCCCGAGCTGGGCGGGTTCCAGAAGAAGGTCGACCTGATCGCCGCTTCTCCCTACAAGGACATCAAGGACAACGACCTGAAGCTGCTCATCGACGCGGTCAACGGCAACGACAAGATCACCGTGTACACCGGCGCAACCGTGGAGAAAACCGAGGGCGGCCCGGGTGTGTTCAAGGTCACCGTCAAGCAGAACGGGACCGGCAAGGAGCACGGCATCGGGGCCATCGTGAACGCGGCCGGCTGGGTCCCGTACGATCCCCAGAAGCTCGACGAGAAGCTCGGTTACGGCAAGTCGCCGAATGTGATCACCAACATGCAGTTTGAGGAAAACTCGTCCGGGGGGAAGGTGACGCGTCCCGGCGACGGCAAAGAGGTCAAGAACGCCGCCTTCCTCCAGTGTGCCGGGCAGCGCGATCCGAACCACCTTTCCTACTGCTCGTCGGTCTGCTGCACCACGGCCCTGAAGCAGGCCTTGATGATCAAGAAGCAGGACCCGGAAGCGAACGTGTTCGTCGTCTACAAGGAGCTCCGGACGCCCGGACAGGCCGAGGATCTCTATCGCAGGGCCCAGGAGGAAGGCATCACCTTCATCCGCTGCCAGGATCCCGAGGTCAAGGCGGAGGGCGACAGCGTCACGGTCGAAGCGGAGGATGAGCTCCTCGGCGAGACCATCACCCTGGACAATCTCGACCTGGTGGTGCTCGCCACGGGCATGGTGCCGGTGAGCTCGTTCGGCCGGGACGTGGCCAAAGAAGAGGTGGAGGAGTCCGAGGGGGAGGAGCTGGAGGATGTGCCCCTGGACGTGATCAGGCGTTCCAACATCCTGAATCTGACCTACCGGCAGGGCCCGGAGCTGCCCGCCCTGAGCAACGAGTTCCCCGACTCCCACTTCATCTGCTTCCCGTATGAAACGCGCCGCACAGGCATATATGCGGCTGGATGCATCCGAAGGCCCATGGGCCGCGGGACCGCCTTCGAGGACGCCGCGGGCGCGGCCATGAAGGCGATTCAGAGCGTCGAGCTGGCCCACAGGGGGGCTGCGGTTCACCCGCGGGCCGGCGACATGAGCTTTCCGGAGTTCGCCATGCAGCGATGCACCCAGTGCAAGCGCTGCACCGTGGAGTGCCCTTTCGGCGCCATCAACGAGGACGAGAAGGCCAATCCGCTGCCTCAGCCCACGCGGTGCCGCCGTTGCGGTGTTTGCATGGGGGCTTGCCCGGAGCGGATTATCTCGTTCAAAAACTACTCGGTTCGCATGATCGGCAACATGATCAAGGCGATCCAGGTTCCGGAGGAGGACGAGGAAAAGCCGCGGGTCCTGGTGCTTGCCTGCGAGAACGACGCCTATCCCGCCCTCGATATGCTCGGTATGCGCCGTATCAACTACAATCCCTGGATCCGTGTGATTCCGCTTCGCTGTCTCGGTTCCATGAATTTGGTGTGGATCGCCGATTCCCTTTCCAAGGGCATTGACGGTGTTCTGCTGCTCGGGTGCAACAGCGGCGACGACTACCAGTGCCACTTCATCAAGGGAAGTGAGTTGAGCCAGATCCGGCTGAGCAAGGTCTCCGAGACGCTCAACCGGCTGGCCCTTGAGTCGGAACGGGTGCACTTCGACACGGTGTCCATCATCGACTACAAGAACTTACCGGAAATGTTCGAGAAATTCATGGATACGATCGAGGAAGTCGGGCCCAACCCTTTCAAGGGCTGGTAAACCGCTACCGGCGTTGCCTGCCCCGGCCGGCCGGGCCACGATACGGAATGTGAACCGAGCAGGAGGACGATGCACATGAGTGTCAAAGTTGATCCGAATCTGATGAAGGAGTTGAAAGCATTCGGCCTGGAAGACGCCAACAAGTGCTTTCACTGCGGGAACTGTACGGCCATTTGCCCACTCTCCACACCGGAAAACCCGTTTCCCAGGAAGCTGGTCAAGTACGCCCAGATGGGACTGACGGACAGGATCCTCCAGAGCCCCGAACCCTGGCTCTGCTACTACTGCGGGGACTGCTCGGATCGATGCCCCCGGGGGGCCGATCCGGGAGAGACCATGATGGTGATGCGCCGGTATTTGACGTCCAAGTACGACTGGACCGGTTTTGCACGGAAGTTCTATACCTCGGAGGCCTTCGAGATCATGGCCATCGCCGTGGTCGGCATTCTCGTCGGGCTGGGCATGGTGCTCTTTCGCGCCGACAACCCGAACATGGAGCACGCCTTCCTGAACTCGGTGTGGCCGGCACCGGCGATCGAGATCGCCGACCTGATCATGGGCGGCATCCTCTCCGTCCTGCTGCTGAGCAACACCTGGCGCTGCGTGAAGTTCACCATGGGTGACCAGCTGAAAAAGATCCCGCTGGAGATCTACATCAGTCAGGCCAAGGAGCTGATCGTGCATTTCATCACCCAGAAACGGTTCGGGGAATGCAGCGACAGGACCCAGTGGATCGTGCACCTTTTGATCATGACCGGATACAGCACGGTGTTCCTGCTGGTGGTGGTGTTCCTGGCCGGAGGGATCCACGTGGTCGGACTTTCGTGGGACAAGATCGCGTTCCAGCGGGATGTGATCTATCCCTTCTTCCACCCCGTCCGCCTGCTGGGCTACTACGCCACCTTCGCCATCATGTACGGGACCACGTACGCCCTGATCGGCCGGCTCAAAAAGAGCAAGGCGCCTTACAAGAACTCGCATCCCACGGACTGGATGTTTCTCATCCTGCTCCAGCTTACCACGCTGACGGGTATCTTCGTCCATTTCACCCGCCTGCTGGACTGGCCCATGACCACCTACGTGCTCTACGTGGTGCACCTCATGGTGGCGGTGCCCATGCTGGTCCTGGAGGTACCTTTTGCCAAGTGGGCGCATTTGGCGTTTCGTCCGGTGGTGATCTTCCTGACGAAGGTGAAGGAGGCCTACGCCGAGCAGCAGAAGGCGGCCGCATAAGTTGTGATGGGGGTCATCCCCTGCGACAGATCGGAGCCAAACCCTGGAACGGCCCGAATGGC
>JAIPEI010000129.1 GCA_021737245.1 Deltaproteobacteria bacterium
GCTTCCTTCCGGGGCCGCCTTCAGGAGATGGTCGAAGATGCTCTCGTCGTCCACCTGCCCCGTTTTATGCTCGAACTCGGCGCGGATTTTCAGGAGCGCCGTCTCGGCCGTGTCGGGCCGGGAATGTAGAACCGCGATCAGGTCTCCCTCGCGGACCACGCGCACGCCCTCCACCTTCTCGGCCCCGGAGAGATCCACGGAGACCAGCCGGGCGTCATGGGCCGGGGGGCGCAGGATCCGCGCATAGAGCATGCCTGGGAGCTGGATGTCTCCCGCGTACCGGGCCCTGCCGGTGACCTTTTCGAACGAGTCGGTTCTCAGCTCCGGGCGATGCATCACCTTGAACGCTGAGGGATCCTTCACCTCCACGCCCGACACGTGCCGTTCGATGCGCTTTCCCCCTGCCAGGCGGGCATAGGTCACCCGGTTTTCGGGGCGGGCCGCCTCGAAGATCTCACCGTTTTCCATGCGGAGCCGCTTCTCCGGAATGTCGAGCCGCTCCGAAGCGAGCCGGAGCAGCACCGCCCTGGCCTCGGCGCCGGCAGCCCGGAGCGGAGGGCCGAAGAAGCGTGTGGTCCGGCTGCCGAAGGTGCCCATGTCCCAGGGGCAGAGGTCCGTGTCCCCCATGACCATGTCCACCCTCTCCAGGGCCACGTCCAGCTCGTCCGCCAGCATCTGGGCCAGAGAGGTGATCACGCCCTGGCCCATCTCGATCTTCCCGGTGTAGCAGGACACCCGCCCGTCCCCGCCGATCCTCAGGAACGCGTTGAAGTCCTCGGGAAGCGGGGCCGCCTCGGTCTGCTCCGGGAAAAAGGGCAGCCCGCCCACGGTGAAGAAGACGACAATGCCCCCGCCGGTGAGCTTCAGGAACTCGCGGCGGGTGACCTGGAATCCTGCGCCCGGCTTGCGGGCCTCGGGATCCGGTTTCATGTCAGCTCCCTCCCTTCATCTGCGATGCGGCCGCCAGAACGGCCCGAACGATCCGGTTGTGCGCGCCGCACCGGCACAGGTTTTCCTCCAGGGCGTCGGCGATCTCCGCGGCGGACGGCTCCGGGTTCCGCCCGAGAAGAGCGGTCGCCTGGAGGATCATCCCGGGTGTGCAGTACCCGCACTGGAGGGCATCGTGGGCCATAAAGGCCTTTTGCACAGGATGGAGCTCCTCCCCGGCGGCCAGCCCCTCGATGGTGGTCACCCGTTTCCCCTGGACTTCACTTGCGGCCGTGCCGCAGGAGCGCACGGCCTCGCCGTTGATCAGCACGGTGCAGGCCCCGCAGAGCCCTTCTCCGCAGCCGTACTTGGTGCCGGTCAGGCCCAGGTCGGTCCGCAGGACCCACAGCAGCATCCGATCACCGTCCACGGTGGCGGTGCGGGGAACCCCGTTCAGAGTGAAACGGATTTCTTCCTTCATGGGAGACTCCTTTGGGTTTTCATGATGGTTCCCTGTGGCCGTTTCTCTTCTCTCGAAATGTCCCTGCTCGAGCAGGGAGGGAACTGGTTTCAGGATAACCGGAACGCCCGCATCGAGCAAAGGGAAACAGCCGCGGGCTGAGTGCCGGGGAGCATCGAATCGCTCAAACCAGGCCGACCAGCCCGGCGGCCAGCCGGGGCGATGCGAGCGTGGCGATCAGGACCAGGGAAAAGAGATCGCCCTCCTTGAGGTTGAACACTTGGAGGATCTCGCGCCACGGCTGTGCCAGATCGGGATCCTCTGGTTCGTGTCGGCCCTGTCGTTCGAGCTCCTGATGGGGCGTTTCATCATGGCTGTTCTTTTCATGGGTCTTCTCCTCGAGCTGCGAGGCTTTTCCACCTTACGGGAAGCCGCCGGGGGATCAGGCCAGCAGGGTGCGGACCCGCCTCATGAGCGGGGAAAAGTCCGGGTCCCGGTCCAGGGACTCCTCCAGGATCTCCATCTGAGCGGAATCGGCCGCCCCCAGGCCCAGCTCCATTGCCCGCTTCACCTGGCGCATCTCCCAGGGAGAGCGGGAGGCGAGCCGCTCCCAGCGACCGAACGACTTGATCATGGCCAGGCCCACCACGTCGCAGGCCAGCGGGTCCCCGCCGGCAAGGACCAGGTGGGTCTCCTTGGCCGTGCCCTCCCAGGGGCCGCCCTCCACCATGATCCGCGTGCCGTCTACGATGTGCAGGGGGAAGCTGAAGGCCAGGTTGAGCTCCGCCACCACCTCCTCCCAGTGGGCCCGGTCCACCAGGTAGGGCCTCTGGCTGAAGTGCGTCGCCCCCACCAGATTCTTGAGGCAGATGGAGTAGCCGGCATACCGGTGGGTCTTGATCACCGGCAGGTTGATCACCCGGTCCACCTCGAAGAACCGGTCCGTGACCTCCACCTGCTCGAGGTAGCGACCCTCCACCTCCACCGCCACCCAGCCGTGGTCCTCGAAGGACACCGTTTCGGCCCCGGCCCGGCGGGCGGCCGCGGCGATGCCGGTCTTCTCCATGTTCTTTGCCGTGCCGCCCCGGATGAGCGCGGACATATCGCCGACAAGCACCTCGGCCGCCCCGTGATGGAACAGTCGCTCCACCACGGCCCCCACCAGCGCAGGGTTGGTGGTGGTGGGGTTGCTCCTCGCCCCCACCACGTTGGGCTTGACCAGGATGCGCTTCCCCCGGACCGGCATTCGGTCGAACCCGCCGATCAGGGAGACCGCCCGCTCGACCATCTCACCCAGGTCCCGGCCCCCTACCACGGAGACCAGGGACTTGCCGCCTCGGGTGTACAGGTTCCGGGGGCCTTCGGCCGGGGCCTTGCTCTCCGCACTTTTGAAGAAAACCTTCAGGCTGTGACAGCTCCGGAACAGCCCGAACGCCGCCCCGACCGCCGCCAGGAGGAAGAGGAAACCCCTCCGGGTAACCTTCTTCTTGTCCTGTGTCTTCATCCGCATACCGCCTTGATCAATCTTCCTCCAGCCGCCTCCCCCCCTTGTGGGCGCCTGGTACGATCCGGCCGAACAAAACCGCTTCCTCGACCAGCCTGAGCTTGCCCCACAGCGAGCCCCCGGACTGAAAGTCTCCGGCCGCTTGTCGAACCTTGCTCAGGTAATCGAGGATGATGTCGTTGACGCGCTCGCAGTCCTCCTGGTTCACCATAAGGCTCTTTGCATTGAAGAGCTCGATGGACGGGAGGAAGCTGCCACCGATGCAGATGCAATGGCCCGCTCATGCCGTCCCGGCCGCAAAGGCGACGCCCATGTCAAAGGCCTTCTGCATGTCCTGCGGGAAAATCTCCCTGCGGCGCTTTTCTTTCGCGGCCACGTCGAACCGGGTCGCAACCACCTTTGAGTAGTCTTCGAACTGGAGGGCGTCGTAGCTCATGATGGATTCCGACCGGCCGAAGATCATCTGCATGACCCGCTCGTTGCTTTCGAACAGCCGGTCGTAGCCCAGCTCCCCGGCGTGGCTCTCGGGTGCGTTCATGGTGTAGATCCAGCCGGTGCGGATCTTTCGCGGGTAAAGGCTCCTGGGAGGATCCTCATACACGAGGGAGGGAAAGAGCAGCCGCTCCAGGAACGAGCGCATTTCCCCTGTGACGTCCCCGAAGTAGATCGGAGAGCCCAGGATGAGGGCGTCGGCCTCCCTGATCTCGGCATAGATCGGGGTCAGGTCATCCTGGACCGCACAGGTCCCGTAGCTTTTTCCGCCCCTCTTTTTGCACGCAAAGCAGCTGATGCACCCCTGGTAGTGCAGATCGTACAGATGGACGAGCCGGGTCTCAGCACCCTGGGAAGCCGCGCCCTCCACGACCTGCTCGAGCAGGGTGGCCGTGTTCCACGTCTTCCTGGGGCTGCCGTTGAAGGCCATGAGCTTCATCGATGATGTCTCCTGATCCGGATCTGCCTTTGTCACGGCTCACCATACTGTAACCCCATTTTGTCGATGTGCCATACCCGTCCCCTGATCCTCATCCCTTGGTCCCGGCCCGCATCATGCGTGAGACAACAAGACCCGGAGTCTGCCCGGCCAGCTCGAGAAACCTGGCGGCAATCCGCGGGCCATCGGTTTCATGCTTGAAGAACACATAGGCTTTCCGCCAGCCCTGGTTTTGAATCCATTGTATCCACTTCTTCAAGTCCCCGTCTCGATAATCGGGCTGTCTCAACCGCAGGTAGCCCCAATCCCCAATAGAGACGAAGGGAGCATCAGGCTCCTCTTCGGCATCTGAAACGCACAGGGCTTTCCCGTGATCTTCCAGAAGCTGCATAATTTCTTTGTCAAACCAGGATGGATGTCTGAACTCAAAAGCAAAGAGGCGTTCCACAGGCAACAGCTCGATAAAACCACCCAACAGATCAGGGTTGCTCTTGAAATGGGGTGGCAGCTGAAACAGGATGGGACCTATACGGTCCTTCAGGTTTTTTGTCACATCGAGCAGGTAAGACAAAGGTTTTTCAGCGTTTTGAAGCCTCAGGACGTGCGTGATCTGGCGGGAGGCTTTCAGGGCGAACTTGAAGTCCGTGGGCACGGAATCCGCCCAGGCTTCCAGGACAGACACATCCGGCATGCGGTAGAATGTGTTGTTGATCTCGACCGTCTTGAAATGCTTCCCGTAAAAACGAAGCATCTCTTTGGCGTGTATGGATTTCGGATAAAAGCTTCCTTTCCATTCCTTGTATGAATAACCGCTGGTGCCGACATGGAGCTTCATAAGCAGGGTTTTTCCAAGAACCCGGGGGGCGGATCTCGAGGCTTCGGGCTTTTTACGACTCCATCAATATTACGTTCGTCCTGTTCCATCCGGTTCAACAATTAAGGATCAGGCTATTCGATTGGATCTGTTGGAGGCGTGTGAAATCGGGAGAGGGCTTAGGAATGGGGACGCTGGGAGAGGGTCGGGTTGGGCGCCTCACTCTTCTTCCTTTTTTGTGTTTCGTATCGGTCATATACCACGATGCAAGAGGACCGTCAATTGGAATCCATGGTTTCGAATGATACACGCCCGATGGACGAATTCCGGCGCAGGGTGAGAGGGATGGGGTGGCCGTGCGGAGGTTCTCAGAGGTGTTCGGGCGGGTGCTCTCGGAGGATGGCGTGGATCATCTCGTCGAGCTGGTGGAGGAACCGCGATCGGTCGCGTTTCTGCATGGGTGGGGGGCCGCCTGCCATCACGCCGGCCTCCCGGAGCTCAGAGAGCAGGTCCCGGGTCGCCACGGCCGGGCCGATGTTGTCCTCGGTGAAGGGCTTTCCCGTGGTGCCGAGCACCCGGGCGCCCTTTTTCAGGCAGCGGTCGGCGAGGGGGATGTCGGCGGTGACCACGATGTCGTGGGGCTGAACGTGCTTTGCGATCCAGTCGTCCGCCGCATCGGGGCCTTCGGCCACCATTTCGAGGCCGATCCACGGTTCCGGGGGAACCCGCATCCAGGCATTGGACACCAGGGTGACCTGGAGGCCGTGTCTCTCGGCAACCCGGTAGATCTCCTGCTTCACCGGGCAGGCGTCCGCATCGACAAAAATGTGCAGCAAAGAGTGTCCTTTCGTTCAGGGGGTTGAAACGGCCTGGAAGGGCTCCGGCATCTCCTCCTCCAGGGCTCTGCTCCTCTGAGAGAGGTTGGGATTCACGTTTAGCGGTTGACCTGAAGGGCCTCGCGATAGGCCTTGCGGTTCGCAGGCGGGGGCGCAAAGCCCGGCCGCTCCTCCAGGGTGACCGCCTCTTCCGGGCACCCGGTGGCGCACACCCCGCATCCGATGCACCGGTCCGAATCGAGATCGGGGGTGTCCGCTTCCAGGGAGAGGGCCGAGGCCGGGCAGCGCTCCACGCAGAGGCTGCAGGCCGTGCAGAGGTCCGCATCCACCCGGGGCCGGTACCCGGAGTTCATGAAGAGGCCGGGTTTGGGCGTAGCCAGGGCGGTTTTGAGCAGCACGCAGTGGCAGGAGCAGCAGTTGCAGAGCCAGTCGATGTCCTGGCGGTTCACCGTGGAGTGAACCAGGCCGGCCTCCTCGCTGCGCTCGAGGATCTCCCGGGCCTCGTCCTTGTCGATCTCCCGCCCCATGTGCCGGTCGATCACGAACCGGGCGCCCGCGCCGAACTGGAGGCACACCTCGTCCGGGGCTCCGCAGTGGTCGCTCTCGTCGATGAGCCTGGCTTGATGGCGGCAGTAGCAGGTGGCCACGGCAATGAGGTCGAACTGCTCGATGTAGGAGAGGACCTGGCTGTAGGTGTGGATCCGGCTGCCCGCCTCGATCTTGCGGTCCACCGTGATCACCCGCGTGGAGGGGAATGTCTCCTCGGGAACGCCCCGGGCCGCGTCAAAAGCCTCCTTGTACCGCCGGATGAGCCGTGCGATGCGCCGGTCCCAGTCCGTGTCCGTGCCGCGCATGAACTGGTACTCGAAGATGCCCGGCACCAGGGGGAGGGGCGCGTAGAGGGTTTGCCCCTCCTTTTCGAGGGTGAAGCAGAGTCCCTTTTCGGCCATCCGCTCCAGGATCGGGGCCACCTCGGCCTCGTCCTTTCCCATCTCTCCGGCGATGCGTGCGACGGCCTGAAGGCCGCGGGGCTGGGCCGCGCACACGGCCGCCTCCTCAATGGTGAAGAGCTCGCGGGCGAGCTCGTAGAACTCGGGGATGTCCAGGCCCCGGTACCGGCCCGGGCGCTGCTCCAGCGCATAGCAGAGCTTTTGATAGACGTCTTCGGCCATGGCGGGTTCCTTTCATGAAATGCTTTATTTGGGGGGAGTATACATGATCGGCCGCGGCGCGGGAACCCGAACCTTTGACCGCGTCGCAAAAACCCTGAAACCGAGGCCTCTATCCCTGTCATTTCAATCATCCTTGCCGGCGGAGATCGAGCGGGGTTCTGTGAGGGGGCCAACGTTTCCGTACGGGGGGAGAAGATGTCGGCCTTGAAGTCCGGCCGTGAATGATCATCTTGTCCCTTGCGGGGCGGATGTCCCTTGCAATCTTTTTTGCGAGGTGCTAGCGTCTCGCGCTGACCTTGCGTCGAGACTGCAATCCCCTGAAAGGGGTATCTATAGCACTGATTTTTTTTACTCCTTTCCTTGTCTGTCTCGCTGGGTTCGTGTCCTCGAGTCATCGACTCGCGGCGCTCAAAAATCGATCAGGAGAGGTGCAATGCTCGAAGGAACCTTGTCCATCCTCGGCCTGGGTGTGCTCTGCGCGGGCGTTCTCGCCATCGCATCCAAGCTGTTTTATGTGTATGTGGATCCGAGAATCGAACAGGTGGAGAGCTGCTTTGCCGGGGCCAACTGCGGCGGGTGCGGGTACACGGGCTGCTTCGCCGCGGCCTCGGCGGTTGTGACTGGAAAGGCCTCGCCGAGCGTGTGCGTGGCCGGGGGACCGGAGTCCGCCCGGGACGTGGCCGAGGTGCTGGGCGTGGAGGTGGGAACGGCGGAGTTTCCCCTGTCGGAAAACCTGTGCAACGGGGGCGTCCGGGCCGCGGATCGATATCTCTACAGCGGGGTGCAGGGCTGCCGCGCCCAGGCCCTGCTCCACGGCGGGAGCAAGGTGTGCGAGGTGGGCTGCCTGGGCCTCGGCGACTGCGTCAAGGCCTGTCCCTTTGACGCCGTTTCCATCGGCGTGGACGGGTACGCAGTGGTGGACGAAGCGAAATGCGTGGGTTGCGGGGCCTGCGAGGCGGTGTGCCCCCGGGGAATTATCCGGGTGAGGACCCCGTCGGAGCGGCTGCTCCATTTCAACACCCTGGACGATGCCCTGGCGCCGTGCCGCCAGGTCTGCCCTGCGGAGATCGACATTCCCGGCTACATCTCCAGTGTCCGGCAGGGGGAGTACGGCAAGGCCGTGAACATCATCCGGGAGCGCAACCCCTTGCTCCTCGCATGCGGCCGGGTCTGCCCGCACCCCTGCGAGGAGAGCTGCCGGCGGGGGATCGAGGACGAGGCCGTCTCCATCAACCAGCTGAAGCGGTTTGTGGCCGACTACGAGATGAACCGCGGCGAGCGCAACCCCGTCCAGGTCGCACCGGACACGGGCAAGCGGGTGGCGGTGGTGGGCGGCGGTCCCGCCGGCCTGAGCTGCGCCTACTTCCTGCGGCGGCTGGGGCACCGGGTCACCCTGTACGAGGCCATGCCCAGGCTGGGCGGTATGCTGCGCTACGGCATCCCCGAGTACCGGCTCCCCAAGGCGGTGCTGGACTGGGAGATCCAGGGCATTCTGGATTTGGGCATCGAGGCCCGCACCGGGGCGGCCTTTGGTAAGGAGTTCGACCTTTCCTCGCTGGAACGGGAAGGGTATGATGCGGTGTTCATGGGGATCGGGGCATGGAAGGACTCCAGGCTCCGCGTGGAGGGAGAGGAGCTGGAGGGGTGCTTCACGGGCATCGACTTTCTCTCCAGGCTGGCCGGCGGAGAAGAGCTCCCGGTCGGGCGGGTGGCCGCGGTCATCGGCGGCGGCAACACCGCCATCGACTGCGTGCGGAACCTGATCCGCCTGGGCGTGGAGACCGTCTACCTGGTCTACCGCCGCACGCGGGGCGAGATGCCCGCCAACGAGGTGGAGATCGAGGCGGCCGAGGCCGAGGGCGTCAAGTTCGTGTTCCTGGCGGCACCGGTGCGCGTTAAGGGGGATGAGAAGGGCCGGGCCACCCACCTCGAGTACCTGAAGATGGAGCTGGGCGAGCCCGATGCGAGCGGCCGGCGGAGGCCAGTGCCCATCGAGGGTTCCGAGACCCTGATCGAGGCGGACACGGTGATCACGGCCATCGGTCAGTCCCCGGACGTGTCGTTCCTGGAGGAGGCGGGCGGAGACCTCGCGCGCCTCAAGGTCACGCGCTGGAACACGGTGGACGTGGACCCGGTAACCCTCCAGTCGAGCATCCCGCAC
>JAIPEI010000130.1 GCA_021737245.1 Deltaproteobacteria bacterium
GGCTCTACTCCCACTCGATGGTGCCCGGAGGCTTGGACGAGATGTCGTACACCACGCGGTTCACGCCCCGAACGCTGTTGATGATCCGGTTGGAGATGCGGCTGAGCACCTCGTAGGGAAGGCGGGTCCAGTCGGCGGTCATGGCGTCCAGGCTGTCCACGGAGCGCACCGCGATCACGTGCTCGTAGGTCCGCTCGTCCCCCATCACGCCCACGGACTGCACCGGAAGGAGCACGGCGAACGACTGCCACGCCTTTTCGTAGTAGCCCGCGACGATCACCTCCTCCTGCACGATCGCATCGGCATGGCGAAGGATTTCCAGCCGCTCCGGGGTCACCTCGCCCAGGATGCGCACCGCCAGCCCCGGCCCCGGGAAAGGCTGCCGCCTGACCATCTCCCGCGGAACCCCGAGCTCCACGCCGACCTGACGCACCTCGTCCTTGAACAGCTCGCGCAGGGGCTCGATGAGCTCCAGGTTCATGATCTCGGGCAGGCCGCCCACGTTGTGGTGGCTCTTGATGGTGGCGGAGGGTCCTTTGAAGGAGACGCTCTCGATCACATCCGGGTAGAGGGTGCCCTGGGCCAGGTATTTGACCCCGCCGATCTCCCGTGCCTTGGCCTCGAACACGTGGATGAACTCCCGGCCGATGATCTTCCGCTTTTCCTCCGGATCGGTCACCCCCCGGAGACGGGAGAGAAAATGGTCCGCCGCATCCACCTGGTGAAAGTCCGTGCGGTAGTACTCCTGGAACAGCTCGGACACCTCGAGGGCCTCCCCCCGGCGCAGCAGGCCGTTGTCCACGAAGATGCAGGAAAGGTTCCTCCCGATGGCCTCGTGGAGGAGCACCGCGGTCACCGTGGAGTCCACGCCGCCCGAGAGCCCGCAGATCACGCGCTCCCGGCCGATCCGCTCCCGGAGCTCGCTCACCGTGGCCCGGACAAAGGAGGCCATGGTCCACGAGGGCTCGCAGCCGCAGACGCGGAAGAGGAAGTTCTTCAGGATCCGTGTGCCGTTGGGCGTGTGGGCCACCTCGGGGTGGAACTGGACCCCGAAAAACCCCCGGTTCCGATCGGCCATCGCAGCCACCGGGCTGTTCCTGCTTCCGGCGAGGGCCTCGAAGCCGTCCGGCATCCGTTCGATCCGGTCCCCGTGGCTCATCCAGACCAGCTCCGCGCTTCCTTTGGGAAACCCGTGAAACAGGTCCAGATCGTCCTCCACGATCACCTCGGCGTTTCCGTACTCCCGGTCCGCCGCCCCGGCCACGCCGCCGCCCAGCACGTGGGTCAAGTACTGCATGCCGTAGCAGATCCCGAGGACGGGCACGCCCATCTCCAGAACCGCCTTATCCGCCATGGGCGCCCCGCGGTCGTAAATGCTCGACGGTCCGCCGGACAGGATCAGACCGCTCGGCGCGAACTCCCGGACCTCTCCGGGGGTCATATTGAAGGGATGGATCTCGCAGTAAACCTGGGCCTCCCTCACCCGGCGGGCGATCAGCTGGGTGTACTGGGAGCCGAAATCCAGGATCAGGATGCGATGGGCATAGAGCTTGCTGGACATGAAATCGATCCCGCCTTCCCGGGTCCGGACGGGCGCCCGGCCCGCGATCAGTTTCGGATGCGTGCGCGTCGTCACTCCACGCTGTAGTTCGGGGCCTCCTTGAGGATGATCACGTCGTGCACATGGCCCTCCTTGAGACCTGCGGAGGTCACCTGGATGAACCGCGGCTTGCTCCTGAGCTCGTCCAGGGTCCGGCAGCCCAGGTAGCCCATGCCGGCGCGCAGCCCGCCGGTGAGCTGGTAGACCGTGTCCGCCAGCGAGCCGCGGTAGGGAACCCGGCCCACGATTCCCTCGGGGACGAGCTTCTTCTCGGCCTCCACGTCCCCCTGAAAGTAACGGTCCTTGCTTCCTTCCTTCATGGCCTCGATGGAGCCCATGCCGCGATACGCCTTGTAGGTGCGGCCCTGGTAAAGGATGGTCTCGCCCGGGCTCTCCTCGGTGCCGGCGAACAGGCTGCCGATCATCACGGAGTCGGCGCCGGCTGCAATGGCCTTCGTGATCTCGCCGGAAAACTTGATGCCTCCGTCCGCGATGATGGGAACGCCGTGCTTGTGCGCCTCGTCGGAGCAGTCCATGATCGCGGTGATCTGCGGTACGCCGATGCCCGCCACCACGCGGGTGGTGCAGATGGAGCCGGGACCCACGCCCACCTTCACGGCGTCGGCGCCCGCCTCGATCAGGGCCCGCGTCCCTTCGGCCGTGGCCACGTTGCCCGCCACGAGCTCCAGGGCGGGGTAGCTGCGCTTCACCGCCTGCACCGTCTGGAGAACGCCCTCGGAGTGGCCGTGGGCCGTGTCGATCACCACCAGGTCCACGTTGGCGGCGATCAACCGCTCTATGCGGTCCAGGGCGTCCTGGCCGACGCCGACGGCCGCGCCCACCCGCAGCCGCCCCAGATCGTCCTTGCACGAGTCCGGGTACTTGCGAATCTTCTCGATGTCCTTGATCGTAATGAGCCCGCGCAGCTTGCCCTCCTCGTCCACCACCAGGAGCTTCTCGATGCGGCGTTCGTGCAGAATCGCCTTGGACTCCTCCAGGGTGATCCCCATCTGCGCCGTGGCCAGGTCGTCCTTGGTCATGACCGAGTCCACCCGCTGATCCAGATTGGTCTCGAAACGGAGGTCGCGGTTCGTGATGATGCCCACGAGGTTGCCGCCCTCCACCACGGGCACGCCGGAGATGCGGTACTTCTTCATGATGTCGAGCACGTCGGAGATCTTCCGGTCCGGCTCGATGGTAATGGGATCCACGATCATGCCGCTCTCCGACTTCTTCACCTTTTCCACTTCCAGGGCCTGGCGCTCGACGCTCATGTTCTTGTGAATGAACCCCATCCCGCCCTGCCTGGCGATGGTGATGGCCGTGTCCGCCTCGGTCACGGTGTCCATGGCCGCGCTGACAATGGGGATGTTCAGGGTCACGTTCCTGGACAGACGCGTCCGGACATCCGTCTCGTTCGGGACGAGACTCGAATAATCCGGAACGAGAACCAGGTCGTCGAAGGTGTATCCGGTGCGTATCTTGCTGTCTTCACTCATGTTTATCTCCCTCCAGATGGTCGATGAGCAGGCCCTCCAGGATGTCCGAAAGACAGACGACCATTCGAGAGGCCCTGAAATGGTCCAGTATGCGCAGCACCGCCAGGGTGCCGGCCGGGATGACGTCCGCCCTGCCCGGGTCCAGTCCCGGGAGATGAACTCTTTCGCTGAGCGGAAGGCGAATCAGCCGGTCCAGAAGCCGTTCGAGCGCCGTTTGCTCCAGGGCCAGGCCGTTCATGCGCTCCGGCTCGATCTTGGCGACGTCGATTCCGTGGATCATGGCCGCCAGGGTGGTGGCGGTGCCGCCCGTCCCGATGATCCATGGAGGCGTCCGGAACCCGGGGAGCCCGGCGAGCCCCTGTCCGAGCAGGGCGTCCACCCGTGCAGCCAGCATCCGGAGCGATCCCCTGTCCGGAGGGTCGTCGGGAAGAAACGCCTCCTTGAGCATTGAGGCGCCCACCGGCAGGCTCCTGATCTCCATCCCCTCTGCCGCGTCCGCGCTCCCCAGAACGAACTCGGTGGTCCCGCCGCCCAGATCGAAGATCGCGAATCCGCCAGCGGGGCGCTCCAGGGCGTGGAGCACGCCCCTCGCCGTCAGCTCGGCCTCCTCCTCGCCGGTGACGGTCCCGAGCCGCACCCCGGTCCGGTCGAGGATGGCACGAAGGAGCTCCTCCCGATTATCAACGGTTCGGGTGATCCCGGTGGACACGGCGCGGACGATCGCGGCCCCTTCCTCCCGAACGCGCCTCTCGAAATCTCCGATCGCCTCAACCGCCCGCTGCACGGCGGGATCCCGAATCATGCCCGGCGGCCCGGCCCCGAGCCCTTCAGAGAGCCGGATGGTCCTCCGCTCCCGTGTCAGGGGGGTGAACAGGCATGGGTCCCCGGTGGTCGTCGCGATCAGCAGCCGGGCGGTGTGGGTCCCCAGCTCGATCGAAGCGATGCGGGTCATGAAAGGCGCGCGCCCCCTTCCGGGCAAAGTGCTCCGAAGCCCCTGGCTTTATTGGAATTCTGCATGTTTTCGGGAACATAACAGACCCCTCCGCGATTTTCAAGCAATAATCCCACCGGTCACCCCTGATCCTCGGGCACGCCGCCCGGGGATGGACGCCCGATACAGGACCGCTTCGCCTTGAACCCGGTACCCGGGCGCGGCGGCCGGCACGAGCAGGGAGTCCCCGCGGGAAAACCGAAGCGCTGCTCCCCCGTCATCGTACAGAAACGTCCCTTCGCCCTCGAGACAGAGATGGATCTCCACGCACCTGCTCCTGCGAGTCTCGAAATCGCGCGAAGGCTCTACGCGGATCCTGCTGAGCTGGAACTCGGCCGCACCCGAAGGATAGACCCGGAGCCCCGGCCTTTCTTCCTCCGGCAGAAGCGGCTGGACAGCCTCGGGATGGAACGACGCAACGCGGAGGAGCTCGTCCGGATCCACCGCCTTGGGCGTGAGACCGCCGCGGATCACGTTGTCGGAGCTTGCCATGATCTCGAGCCCGGTGCCCTGGAGATAGGCATGCATCTCGCCCGGCCCGATCCACAACGCCTGTCCGGGCTCCAGGATCACGAGATTCAGGAGGGCCGGTGCGAGGACGCCCGCATCCTCCGGGAACTCCGCGGCCAGTCTTCCGATCCACGTGCGCGCGTCTTCCATGCCGCCCGCCCCTTCCCTCGTCCCCCGGCGGGCTTCCCGGATCACGCGTCTCCGCCGTTTATCCTCCAGCGCCAGGATGGCGCGCATGAACGCCCGGAGACCCTGCTCGTCGGGCCGGCCCCCGAGTGCCCGAATCTCCCCGGCGAGCCCTTCCGGGACGATCTCCCGGAGAAGCGAGAGGATCTCCTCGACCGGCCGGAACCCCTTGAGGGCGTAAAACCGGGTCAGGGCGCACAGCAGCTCCGGCTTGTGGGACCCATCCCGATAGAATCGCCCGGGGTCGTCCAGGGCCAGGCCGGTCTCGTTCTCCCGCCGGAATCCCTCTGCAGCCTGTTCCGCGCCGGGATGGACCTGGATGGAAAGGGGCGCACGGGCCGCCAGGACCTTGAACAGGAAGGGAAGCTTCCGGTCAAAGACCCGGGCGGCAAAAGCCCCGAGCACCGCTGCAGGTTCCTCCCGGATGACGTGATCGAGGGAAACCCATGTATCCCCGATCGGCAGGAGCGAGGGGGCTGCTGGATGGGCGCCCATCCAGAGCTCGGCCATGGGACGTTCTCTGGAATCGTCCGGGAGTCCGAGGAGGTCCTGGATCGCTGAGTAGGACCCCCAGGCGTACTCCTGGATCCGGTTTCGAAGGGGGCGGATTCGATTCACTTGTTCTCCCTGCGAGAGAACTTTACGGCGCGGAGCTCCTCGCGTCCCTGCTCCTCGTTCACGAAGTAGAGCAGGGTGCCGCCGATGAGGAACAGCAGGCCCACGGACGTGATTCCCGCGCGGGAGGCGGTGTCCGCGCTGTACCCCGCCTGCCGGACCAGGAGTCCGAACCCTCCCATCATGGCCGGACCGATCACCGCGGCAAACTTCCCCAGCATGTTGTAGAAACCAAAAAACTCCGCGGACTTGTCCTTCGGGATCATCCGGGCGTAGTAAGAGCGGCTGAGCGCCTGAATGCCTCCCTGGACCGTACCGACCACCGCCGCCAGCAGGAAGAACTCCAGCTCCCGATGCATGAAGGCTCCCCATACGCAGACAAACAGGTAGACGGCCAGGGCCGCGTATATGGCCTTCTTGGGCCCGATCCGGCTCCCGATCAACCCGAAGGCCACGGCCGATGGAAACCCCACGAACTGGGTGATGAGGAGAGCCAGGATGAGGGCCTTGGAGTCGAACCCGATGCTGAGCCCGTAGTCCACGGCCATGCGAATGATGGTGTCCACGCGGTCGATATAGAACCAGTAGGCTGCGAGAAACAGGAACAGGGTTCGAAGCCGCCGCACCTCCCGAAAGGTGTCCCGAAGCTGTCTCAGTCCGGCTCCCACCATGGCGAACCCGGGCTCCGGCCTTTGGAGCTTCGGTTCCTCCACGAAGAGAAGCAGAGGCACGGTGAACACCGCCCACCAGACCCCCACGGTGAGAAAGGCGAAACGGACGGCCTCGGACGCGTCCGCAAACCCGAAGGTTTCCGGCTGAAGGGTCATCCAGACGTTGATCGCGAAGAGGATGCCGCCGCCCAGGTACCCGAACGCGAACCCCAGCGAGGAGACCATGTCGAACCGCTTCTCCGAGGCCACGCCCGTGATCAGGGCGTCGTAGAAGATGTTCCCGCCGGAAAACCCCACGCTCCCGAACACGTAACAGGCGATCGCCGCCACCCAGCTCCCCATGGACACCATGTAAAGGGACGCGGTCATCAGGGCGCCCATGTAGGCGAAGAATGCGAGGAACCGCTTCTTTGCGGTGCCCCGGTCCGCAATGGCGCCGAGCACCGGCGCGCAGAGCGCCACCAGCACGCCGGCCATGGAGTTTGCGAACCCCAGACGGGCGGTGGACATGGAGGTGTCCACCCCGACGCTCCAGTACTGCTTGAAGAATATCGGATAGAAGCCCGCCATCACAGTGGTTGCAAAGGCCGAGTTCGCCCAGTCATAGAGGCTCCAGCTCAGAACCGCTTTGCGTTCATCCAGCGCCATGCTGTTCCGCCTCCCCTCTCATCTTACCGCTTCACCCTCACCAGCCTCAGCATGGAGGCCAGCTCCTCCGACCCCAGAAAAAAGCAGAGCGCGAAGTAGACCAGGGCTCCCAGAGCGACCAGCCCACCCAGGCCGATGATGAGCTCGCCCAACCCCGTTCCCGCCCCCGGACGCCACCATACCCGATAGACCCAGAACAGCAGTGCGCTCATGGCGCCGCTGGCGCACAGGCTGATCACCACGGAGCGAAGGAGGCGGCGAACCTCCAGCCCGTGGATCCTGCTTCTCAGCAGAACGCCCAGGAAGAGGAGCTGGGCCGTGGAAGCGATGGACAGGGCCAGGGCCAGGCCGCCGTGGCGCAGCGGCCCCATGAGGGCCAGGCTGCATCCCGCATTGATCAGAAGCGCGATGAACGCGGCCTTGACCGGTGTCTTGGTGTCCTGGAGCCCGTAGAATCCCGCCACGAGCACACGAATCCCGGAGAAGGCCCAAAGTCCGGCGGAGTAGAACACCAGGGCCTGGGCGGTCATATCCGTGGAGGCCGCCTGAAACACCCCCCGCTCGAACAGGACGCGGACGATCAGCGGCGCCAGGATCATGAGGCCCGCCATGGAGGGCAGGCTGATGAAAAACACGAGCCTCAGCGCGTACCCCAGCGTGCCCCGGAAGGCGTGGAGGCCCTCCTCGGCGGCCTGCCGCGACAGGGAGGGTAGCGCGGCCGTGCTCACGGCGATGGCGAACACCCCCAGGGGAAACTGGACGACCCGGTCCGCGTAGTAGAGCCAGGAAACGCTTCCCTGAGGCAGAAACGAGGCCAGGAGGGTTCCCACGAACTGGTTGAACTGGTACACGGCCGACCCGAAGACGGCCGGGAGCATCAGACGCCCGATCCGTGCGACGGCCGGGTGTCCCGGCAGCCAGCGCGGCCGGAGAGAGATCCCGTTTTTCAGGAGCCAGGGGACCTGGAGCATGACCTGGAGCACCCCCCCGATGATCACGCCCAGGGCCAGCCCCACCACGGGCTCGGACAGGCGGGGGTAGAGCCAGTACACCGCCCCGATGATGGCCACGTTCAAAAAAATGGGCGCGGCCGCCGGCGCGGCGAAATGGCGCAGCGCGTTCAGAATGCCCATGAAGAGCGCCACCAGGCTGATCAGGAAGATGTAGGGGAAGGTGATCCGGGTGAGCAGGACGGTCAGCTCATACCTGTCGCCGGCCGCGCCGAAGCCCCAGGCCTGAATGCGCACGATCCAGGGTGCGCCCAGGACGCCGAGGATCGTCACCACCGCCAGCAGCAGGGACAGCATCGTGAGAGCGACCCGGGCCAGCTCCACAGCGTCCTCCCGGCGTTTCTGCTGGAGGTACTCCGTGAAGACCGGAACGAACGCGATGCTGAGCGACCCCTCTGCGAACAGCCGCCTGAGGAGGTTGGGGATGCGAAAGGCCACGAAAAAGGCGTCAGCGGCCATGCCCGCCCCGAAAAACCGGGCCACGACCATGTCCCGGACCAGCCCCAGGATGCGACTCAGAAAGGTGAAGAAACCGACCGTGCCGGCGGCCCGGGCCAGCTGCCGGTTCTCGGAAGGGCTCGAATCGGGAGGGGTCACGAAACCTCCTCCGGCCGGGAACAGCCCGAATGTTTTAGGCTTGACATCAGCGCCAGGCATCCATTATAAGTACAGATTTGACGGATTCGCAAAAACACGCTCATTCCCGCCGCTGGAAACGGTATCGTCTATTGAAATTCCAGGGGCGGATATCGAAGCTTCGGGCTTTTTACGACTCCATCGGATTTGATTTCACCGGACTTCGAATCACCGTCCCATACCATCAAGATATCAGAAGGAGTTACAGAGTTGGCAAACCACAAGTCAGCGCTCAAAAGGGCCAGGCAGAGTGAAAACCGAAGGCTCCGCAACCGCGGATACAAGAC
>JAIPEI010000131.1 GCA_021737245.1 Deltaproteobacteria bacterium
GGAATCCCGGCCCGCCCCGGGCGGAGCCTCCGAGCAGGCTCCGACGCCCCGGCTCGAGGGCACCCCGGCCGGCCCCACCCGGATCGAGACCCTTCACGAGGTTGCAGCGGACGAGAACGCCTCCGGCGCCGGCCCGTCCCAGGCACCCGACCCCTCAGATGACGGTGTGCTCACCAATCAGGAGCGCCTCGACTCGGCCATGGAGTTCTATCAGGCCTCGAGCGACTTCTGGGATCAGGGCGACCTGGACAATGCCATGGGGGCCCTGGACAAGGCCTACTCCCTCATTCTCCAGGTGAAACAGAACGCCGACCCCGAGCTTCTCCAGCAGAAGGAAGACCTCCGCATCACCATCTCCCGCCGCATCGTCGAGGTCTACTCCTCCCGGTTCACCGTGGCCAACGGCAACCACATGGCCATCCCCCTGGTCATGAACGACGAGGTGGAAAAGGCCCTGAAGCTCTTCAAGGGACCCCACCGGAAGTTCTTCCTGGAGTCCTATCGCCGTTCGGGCCAGTACCGGCCCATGATCCTCGAGGCCCTTCGCGAAGCGGGGCTTCCCGAGGAGCTCTCCTGGCTGCCGCTCATCGAGAGCGGGTACAAGGTGCGCGCCCTCTCCAGGGCCAGGGCCCTGGGCCTCTGGCAGTTCATCGCCTCCACGGGGTACAAGTTCGGGCTCAAGCGGGACCAGTGGATCGACGAGCGGATGGATCCGGAAAAGGCCACGCTGGCGGCCATCGGCTACCTCAAGGAGCTCCACCAGATCTTCGGGGAGTGGACCACGGTGCTGGCCGCCTACAACTGCGGCGAGCGCCGGGTTCTCGACCGGATCAAGACCCAGAAGATCCAGTATCTGGACGACTTCTGGGACCTGTACCGGAGGCTTCCCCGGGAGACCGCCTTCTACGTGCCCAAGTTCCTGGCCGTGCTCCATATCGTCAACAACCCCGAGGCCCACGGCTTCGACCTGCCGGAGGTCGACGCCCCCCGGCCCGTGGACGTGGTGGCGGTCGACAAGCAGATCCACCTCAAGACCATCGCCCAGCACCTCGGCATGAGCTACGACCTGCTCCGGGAGATGAACCCGGAGCTGCGGCAGTACCTGACCCCGGAGGACCCGTACACCCTCAAGGTCCCCAAGGGCAAGGGGGAAACCCTCGTGGCCAAGCTGGGTGACATCCCGGCCTGGAGCCCCCCGCAGCCCACCTACGTGGTTCACCAGGTCCGGAAGGGACAGACCCTGTCGGGGATCGCCCGCCGCTACGGCACGTCGGTCCAGGCCGTCATGAACATGAACGGGCTTCGCAGCAAGAACTACGTGAAGGTGGGCTGGCGTCTCAAGGTCCCGACCCGCGGAGGCACCGCGGCCGTGGCCGCGGCCTACTCCAAGAAGGGCGGCCTCACCACCTACCGCGTCCGCAAGGGAGACTCCCTCTGGAAGATCGCCAAGCGCTTCTCCACCACCACCGGGGCCATCCAGAGCGTCAACGGGCTCCGAACCACCCGGCTCCAGGTCGGCCAGACGCTCAAGGTCCCGGCGGGAAGCAGATCGGGATCTTCTGCGACGGTCCGCACCTACCGGGTCAAGCGCGGGGACTCCCCCTACCTGATCGCCCGGAGGCACCGCATGGAGCTCTCCGATTTCCTCAAGGTCAACCGTCTCACTCCCACGAGCACCATCTACCCCGGCCAGGTCGTGAAGGTCACGGCCAACTAGCCGCTGGACATGCTGCGGCGCCGCCCGGAATCCCTTCCGGACGGCGCCGTATCTTTTTCCTCTTCCCCGCTCGAACCGAAGCAGCCGCCTGATCTCCCCCGAGACCGCCCCCGCCGGCCGGCGCCCCTCCCCCGTTACCCGCCCGCTTCAAAGGCCCGGTTCAGGATGCGCCGGGCGTAGATCGCGGTGAAGAGCGCCGCCGCCCAGGTGATGCCGAAGATCCCCCACCAGATCCCCAGAAGACCCGTGCCGATCCCGTGGACCAGCACCCCGAACACGGCCCCGGGAAGGACGATCTGCCTCGCCACCCCGATCCAGACGGCGAAGAACGGACGCTTGATCCCCTGGAGAGCGGCCACGTGCACGAAGAGCACCACGTAAGCGTAGAGGACCAGGGCGTCGATCCTGAGGTACACGGCGCCGATCTCCACCACGGCCGCGTCGTCCGTGAAGATCCCCATGAGGGGCCGGGCCAGTAGAAAGACCCCCGCCATCCCGCCTGCCATGACCACGGCACCGTAAATGAGAGACGACCGCAGCGCTTCGCGGACCCGGTCGTAGAGCCGGGCCCCGTTGTTCTGCGCCACCAGGGCCAGGGTGGCGGTGTTGAGCCCGATGGTGGGGATGAGCACGATCTGCTCCACGCGCATGGCCGAGCCGTAGGCGGCCACGGCCTTCTCCCCGAAGACGCTCACAAAGTAGGTGATCACGAAGATTCCCATCCCCACGGTGAGGAGGTTCACCATGGCCGGGAACCCCTGCCGGAGAATCTCGCCCAGGGCATCCCGGTCCGGGACCGCGTCCCGGGGGCCCAGGCACGACAGAATCCCGGTCACGGCCACACGCCATCCCAGGTAGACGCATCCGATCACCTGGATGAGCACCGTGGCGAGCGCGATCCCGGCGATGCCCATGCCCGGCACGCCCAGCCCACCGTAGATGAACCAGGGGTCCAGCCCCACGTTCAGGAAGAACCCGGCGATGAGAAAGTTCCGAAACGAGCGGGTGTCTCCCAGCGCGTACAGGACCGCGTTGAGCATGTAGACCATCACGAAGAAGACCGTGCCCAGGAAGATGATGCGCATGTAGACGAGGCAGGTGTTGAGGTAGTCCCCGGAGGCGCCCAGTGCGGTGAAGAGAAAGGGTGAGACCGCGAGGCCGGACACGGTGAGCCCGGCCGAGATCCCCAGCCCCACGCCGAGGGACTTCAAGGCCATGAGGCCGGCCTTGCCGCGGTCGCCCTCGCCGAAGGCGTTTCCGATGAGGGCCGTGGCCCCGGTGCCGAAACCCGACCCCGCGGCAATGATGATGAAGAAGACGGGCAGGGAGAGGCTCAGGGCGGCCAGGGCGCGGGTGGAGATGAGCCCGGCAAAGACCGTGTCCACCACGTTGTACATGGTGCTGAAGAAGAGTCCCACGCTCGCAGGGACGGCCAGCCGCCGGACCAGCAGGGGAACGGGAAGAGAGGTGAGATCCCCGAATCGTTGGCCCGAGGGGGCGGCACGGGCCGCCTGGGCCTCGCACGGGCGGGCTTCGCCGGTCATCCGCAGGCCCGGCTCATCCCTTGCCCCTGCTCAGGTAGTCTCCGAGCAGGCCGCGGCTGTGCTCGTCCTCATGGCAGTATACGCACAGGTTCTCCCAGTTGGAGCCGTCCCGCGGGTTGTTGTGGTGGTTGCCGTCCTTGTGGTGGACGGTGAGAAGATGGCGGTCGGCGTGACCGAACTCCCGCCCGCACTTGGCGCAGATCAGGCCGTGGGTCCGGAGCGACGCCTCCCGGTAGTCCACCGTTTTCGGAGCGGTCTCCCCACGGAGCCGACGCACCGCCTCGTTCACGTCCTCTGGCCGGATCCGCCTGGATCCCCTGCGCCGCGGCCGGTCATCCCTCATGGCACAGCCCTCCTTTCACTGCCGGTCTCTCCAGGTTCGAGGATTTCCACCATCATACCCCGCCCGGCAGGCTTTGGAAAGGAGTTCGTGGCGCCGGCGGCTTAGGCGAGCCAGACGGACTCCAGGTAGCTCCCGTGAAAATCCACGACCATCCTGGGGCGATTGAGCTCCAGGTCCCATGGCACGAAACAGGCGAAATGATCCACTAGGTCCGTTTCTCCGGATCCGACCAGCGCCTCGGCCTCCTCCAGGGCCTTGCGCACCGTGCCCAGGATGAGCCGGTCGCCCTGAACGGCCGCGTTCAGGCCCCGCAGGTGGGCCGCGGCCTGGAGCTGCTCCACGGCCTCCTCCCAGTGGATGCCTCCCACCTTGCGCCGCAGCACATACCCGTTGCCGCGGTCCCGGACGGCCAGAACCGGCGGGTTGACGAGGAGGCGGGCGTTTTGCACCCGCACCCCGACGGTCACACGGGCGATCCGCTCGAGCAGCGCCTTTTCCCGCTGGATCCTGTCGAGCTGCCGGGCCTGGATCCGCTCGAAGATGAAGGGCTCGCCGTCCAGGGTCAGCTCCTTGAGCCTCGTGGGGTCGAACCCCAGGTCCAGAAAATCCCCGATGGTGAGCGCATCCTGAGGGGAGGCACCGCGCGCCTCCAGCCACGCACCCAGGGCGGGCCGTGCATAGTTGGGCAGGGCCTCGATGGTCCGGGCCGGGTTGCGCTTCAGCTCCTCGGAGAGCCGCAGCAGCAGGGCGCGATCTCCGAAGACCAGGTCCGGTTCCGAAGCGAGCTCGGGCGGGGCGTAGGACTTGGTCTTGAGGGAGAGGACGGCCGGATCCAGAACGATCTGCTCGAGGGAGTCTCCGCCCGTGTACCCGAGCAGGCCGGCGATCCTGCGGCGGAACCCGATCAGCTTGGTGGCGTACCGGGTGAACATGAACCGCATGAGCGGGGTGACGCGGCGCTCCGCCAGCTCCCGGTCGAAGTAGGCGAGGAGCGCCGCATACAGGTCGCGAAACTCCGCGATGGTGTGCTTGACCATCTCCTCATTGTCCCGCATGTCGATGGCGGCCCGCTTGCGGATCAGATGGTGGACGACCCGCAGGACGGGCTCCTTGAGGTTCCGGTCCCGGAACCGGGAAGGGACGTAGATCATGAAGTTCTCGGTCCCACCGGGGGCGGCGTCCCCCAGGATCGCCTCCAGCGGCTCCCAGGCCTGCTTCGTGTAGATGGTGTAGGTGGGGTCCTCGGACGGGATGATGTTGTCCAGGAGCCCAACTGCGGCCTTTTCCTGGAGGAACTGCCGGAACTGTTCGAGCACCAGCCGGCCCAGCCCCTTGCGCCGGAAGGGCGGCGCCACCTCCACGTACACCAGATAGTAGCAGGGGATCGGCTTCTTGAGGTAGAGCATGTTGAGGCGGCCCAGGTTCTCCCCGGTCTCCGCGTTGATCTCGAGGACGCCGAAGCCGTTACGGGCCTCCTCGGGACGCAGCGGGTGGATGCGGGCCCCGGTGATCGTTCGCTCCACCAGGTCCCACAGGTTGTCGAACAGATCGGCCACCGCGGGGGAGCCCTCCAGCTCGGACCGGGCGCCCTCCTCGATGAGCCCGATCAGTCCGAGCCGTTCGTGGAGCCCCAGCGCCGGGGCGGGCATCGCCTCTTCCCCGTCCTTCGTCTTCATCCTGACCGCTTCCTTACCGTCGGACATCGAATGTCTCCCTCGAAGTCTCCTTCGCCTCAAACAAGAAGAGGCGGAGCATGTGTGCTCCGCCTCTTCTTGTTTTCCGGTTCTTCAGTCGGGCTTTTGCACACACCTAGGCCATCCGGGTCCCCCCGGTAAAGTAGATAAAATAAAAGCCCTGTGCGTGTGCGTGCATCATAACCGGTGCCAAAGCTCCTGCTGCAAAACGTGCCCGAATGTTACGCCGGCCCCGATTTTGCTGTCAATGGTTTTTTTTCAGCGGCCGATGATTGACGGATTCGCAAAACCTGCTCACCCGCCGCTGGAGACGCTATAACCTCTTGATATTACGAGGGCAAATCTCAAGGCCCAGGGCTTTTTGCGACTCCATCATGATTCATCCCATGTCGGCCCGGTAGACCCGTTGAAGAAAGGTCTTGTACGCCTCCCAGTTGTTGAACACGTTCCGGGAATCCTCGAACACCGTCTCATATGAAGTGACCATTTCGTCGAACTCCACGTAGCGTGGGGGAACGCAGTCCAGCATTCGGTCGTATGCCAGGGCCTCCAGGTAGTTGGCCACGGCCTCGGGAGTCATCTCCTCCAGCCGCACCGGTCCCCCCCGGACCGCCCGAACGAAGACGTCCGGCCCCGCCTCCCCGCACTCCACCGCTTCCACGAGCGCCTGCGGGGATCCGTACGGTCCGAGGGAGCTCTCCGGTCCGGAGTGCGGGGCCCCTCCTCCGCACCCGGCGACCAGCAGAACGACCAGGATCAAGGTCGAAGCTCGTCCCATGCGTCCGCTCCTTATCTCCCCCCGTCCGGGTCACGGCCGGGGAACAGGCACATCAGTCGTCGTTCGGTTCCACCCAGACAATCTGGCTCTTGTTCACGATGAGGATCTTGCCGGATCCGTCCCGCGTTTCCACATCCGTCAGCACCACGAAGGGCGAGTCCGAGCGCGTAAAGAGATCCGAGACCCGGTCCTTGATCCCGATATTGACCTGACCCGTCAGGGTCAAGCCGTCGGTGGTCTTGACGGTGACCCGCCTGTACTCCTTCCTGTAACTGTCCACCGCCATGGGTCGCGCCTCCTTTCGCCGAAACCGGGCGTTCCGGACGGATACTCCCCTTCACCGGTTCGCGCCTCCGGCCCGATGGCCGAGTATAGAGCAAATCTCCACGGTGCGCAAGTCGCAGAATCGGACGCTTTCAAGCCTCTCCCGGGCCCGTGACGTCCAGATGCACGTCCCGCTGGGGGAAGGGAATCTCGATGCCGTGCTCCTTGAACCGATCCCACACCTCGAGCAGGATGTCGCTCTGGATGTTCATGGTTCCGTTCTGGGGATCCTCGATCCAGAACCTGAGCTCCAGGTCCACGGAGCTGTCGCCGAACCCCACCAGCCGGCAGACGGGTCCGGGGTTCTCGAGGACCCGGTCCATCTCCCTGGCTGCCCCGACCACGAGGTCCATGGCCTCCCGGGGATCCGAGCCGTAGGAGATCCCGATGGGCACCTTGAGGCGGATCTTCCGGTTGGAAAAGGACCAGTTGATCACCTGCTGGGTGATGAGATCCTCGTTGGGGATGAGGTACTCCTTGCCGTCCCTTGTCACCACGGAGACGTAGCGGCCGCGGAGGTTGGAGATCCAGCCGTAGACGTCACCCGTCTGGATCACGTCGCCGGGCTTGATGGATTTGTCCAGCAGCAGGATGATGCCGCTCACGAAGTTCCCCACCACCTTCTGAAGGCCGAAGCCCACGCCCACGCCGACGGCTCCGCTGAACACCGCGAGGGCCGTGAAGTCGATGCCCACGCTGTTGAGCCCCACCAGGAACACCAGGGTGAAAAGGGTGATCTTGACGACCTTGCTCAGGAGCACCGTGGTGGACGGGGTCAGCCCCGAGATCTGCCGGAGCCTCCGCTCCGCCGTGTCCCCCAGCCAGGCCCCCAGCCGGAGAAGAACCAGGAGCACCACCGCGGCCTTGAAGAGAGAGAGCAGGGTCAGCTGGACCTTGCCGATGCTGAACCCGATTCCATCCAGGAACGCCAGCCCTGGACCGAGCACGCCGACAATGTGGAGCGCCGCCAGGATCCAGGCCGTGCCCGCGACGAACCGCGACCAGAACCGGTCCAGCAGCATGGAGGAGACCAGCTTGATGGTCAGCCAGGCCACGAGAAGGGTCAGAACGATGCCCAGGAGCAAGGTCTCGCCCCCGGCCTGTCTCACCACCAGGGAGGCCACCCAGAGGAGCACGGTGACGGCCGCAGCCGGGATCAGGTGAACCGCCGCTTCCAGCAGCCTCCTGAGCCGGGTCCACGAGGCCGGCCAATCGTCGAAACGCCCCTCGAGACGTGCTTCGAAGTATTTCCGCAAGGGCCGACCCGCCATAACGCCCGCGGCCACGGCCGCCAGGACCACCAGGCCCTGCACCAGGGTTTGCGGGGCCAGAACGCGGTCCACCAGCCACTGCCGGGTCCACTCGGACCAGGCCCGAACGGTCTCTGCGGAAAAAAGCTCGTTCATGATCCTCCGTCTCCCCCCACGTAGAGCATGCGTGCATACTTGCGGCGAAGGCCCATCTTTTCGTAAAGCCGAATGGCCTTCTTGTTGGCTAAGTCCACGTGGAGCGAGATGCTCCCCCCGCTCCGCTCGATCGCCTCCTGGATGAGCTGCGTTGCAATGCCCATGCCCTTGGCGCTCCTTTCCGTGGCGATGTAGGCCATGTGAAACCGCGGGATGAAGACCTCGAAGCCCGTGCGCACGAGCACCGTGAGACCTCGAAGCGTGCCGCCGTCGAACGCTCCCAGAACGAACCCCCTGTCGAAGGCCTGCCGGACGGCCTCGTCGATCTCCTCGAGGGGATCGGTGAAGTCCCCGAGCCACCCGTCCAACCGCTCCAGGAGCTTCTCGTACGGCATGTTCAGGTCGTCCAGGCCGAGGGCGCGGATCTCCAGGTCCACCTTGCCGTCATCCAGAATGAGCACGTGGTTGCCCGAACCGAGCTCACCGCGTTCGGCCGCCGTCACCAGTGCGGCCACGGGAAAGGCGTTCTCCAGGGTCAGCCTGATCTTCTCGAGATTCCGCGTTCGCTCGACCGACGCGAGCACCTCCTCGTCCTTCATGCCCAGGGCCCGACCGCCGGTGTCGTGGATGGCGTTGAGCGCATCCTGCCCGTTCTGGCAGACCGCGCTCACCAGCCTGCGGCCGTAGCGGGTCTTGCCCAGGGCCTCCCGCGCCAGGGTGAGAATCTCCAGCCTTCCCCGCTCGAAGCTCTCCACGATGGCGTTGCCCGCCGCCGTGCTGACGGCCCAGAGCGGGGGCGGGCGGCCCAGCCGCTCGCGCATCCACTGCTCCCGGAACCCCAGGTGCA
>JAIPEI010000132.1 GCA_021737245.1 Deltaproteobacteria bacterium
AAATGCTGACCTCTGCCCCCAACCCCGAGATGGATTTTGACACCCATGGTTTCAAGGAGAAGGGGTAAACTGGAATTGAGCACAGCGACAAGAGGAGGTATCCTTTTCATATGAGCACAACAGCAGAAAAGATCGTGGCGGAGGCGCTGACTCTGCCCCCGCAGGCACGAGCGTTTGTGGCTGAGCGCCTGATTGAAAGTCTGGACGCGGGCCCTGGAGAGGCGTTATCCCAGGCGTGGCGCGACGAGCTACTCAAGCGGTGCCGGGAAATGGACGAAAGCACGGTCGAGTTGCGCGATGCCGCCGATGTGTTTGCGGAGGCATATGCGGCACTCACATGAAGCCCATTCGCTTCCATCCTGAAGCTGACTCAGAGATGGTTGACGCCGCGGTGTGGTACGAATCGCAGCAAAAAGGCCTCGGAAAGCGTTTTGTCACAGCAGTCCAAGACGCCCTCAACCGGATTCAGTTAAATCCCGAGCTCTACACCCTCGTCGAAGGAGATGTCCGACGGTGCCCTACAAAGACCTTCCCCTTCGGCGTTTTGTTTCGAATCAAACCAGATCTCATTGCCATCATGGCAGTTATGCATCGGCGCCAGCTCGGAAAATCTGAGCAGAAGCCCCTTCCCCTCCTCACTCGATCAAACTCTATCCGTGGAGATTGTCGATCCACCTCAGCGCTTCGACATCGCTAATTCTTCCAAGGTATCGCTGTGTGGTGGATAGATTCGAATGCCGCAAGATCAACTTGCCCACGATTCCAATTGGCGTCACCAGGGGCAGATCGACGCGTCGCGCGACCTGGTGGGAGAACCAGCGTCATCGCGCTAATTGATCTGCCGATCCTCAGGCTGTGGCCAGAAAGGGCAGGGCTTCTGCTGACCGCAGACATGGGGCTGCTGCCGGCCTCAAAAAAGCGAGTGGGGGCTTACAGCCCATAGGATGTATTCCTATGGAATCATAGGCACATAGGCCCACAAGCGCCATCCAGAAATGAAACCCCCGTTCGTCTCTTGTGGAGAAAACCACGCCGCTTTCTCTGCATTACGATAAAGCATTTGACAAAATGTACGTCATTTTGTTTGACTGTTTTTCTAGAGGTGGGCGTTTATGGACATTAATCGACTGCTGGAACTCCACGATCTTGCAAAACAGGACAGCCGGAAACATGATCGCAAGCGATTTATGTTCCCCGAATTGAGCCGCGACAAGGGCAGACACTTCACAGGCATCGTGGGTGCCCGTGGAACCGGCAAAGCTGTGCTGCTCAGGCAATACGCCCTCGAGCACAACGATGCCTTCTATCTCTCGCCCGATACACTGGACCCGGAAGACGATGCTTGGGGCCTTATCCGGAAGCTGAATCAGCATTACAGGTTCCAGACATTTCTTCTGGATGAAGTCCATTTCCTCCCGAACTCCACAGCCCTGTTGAAACAGCTCTATGACTTCGCCGATCTCCGTGTCCTGTTCTCAAGCTCCCGTTCTGAAATACCCGGCGTTCACACAAGGCATCTCCCTCCCACCCTCGACCTGGAGCAGATCGCTGATTCCGTCGACCGCCGATCGTCGGGCTGATTTGTAAGTGCTAACCATGCTTTCCTCCCTTTTCGAGATTTTCTTCATCCTGTTGCTGGTCATGGGGCTGCTGGCTAATATCGTCGGGCTGCCCGGCAACTGGGTCAATATCGGGCTGCTGGGGTTATGGAGGTGGGCCCATCAGGACATGCCTGCCGACTGGTGGTTCTTCCTGTTCCTTCTTGTTTTGGCCGGTCTGGCCGAACTCATTGAGTTTTGGAGCCAGGTGGAGGGGGCCCGGCGTTACGGCGGGACCAGGGGGGGAACCTGGGGTGCTTTTCTGGGCGGCATTGCCGGATCCATTGTGATGGCACCGCTTTTCCTGGGGGTCGGTGTTCTGATCGGTGCGGTGGTCGGAGCCTTTCTGGGTTGCCTGGCCTTGGAGATCCTTGCCGGGCGCGGCTTGGCCGAGTCCCTCCACGCTTCCAGGGGTGCGTTGTGGGGCAGGGTCTTAGGGCTGGTGGCCAAGTTCGGCGCGGGTGCCTACATTTTGGTGACTGGGGCGGCCCGGGTGTGGACGTAAACTTGCTCGAACCTGGAAGCAAAACAAAAATGGCGATGAATTCGAAAAACAGCAGAGACTAAACACTGCCGCCAGTGCTTGGAACTTTAAAACACCGAGACAAAATGTCCCCCGACCCGAGCTTCCGGCATGCCCCCAGCGCCGATCCTACTGGAGGCGCCCTATGCTCGGGAGGGAGGACTGACTGACGTCTTTCGCTAAATCAAGAAAAAAACCGGGAAGGGCGTGGGCTGATTTGCGAAGTCTGGCGGCCCGGTAAGGATCGCTGGGTGGGGAGCAAAGGGATGATGAACTCGTAAAAACCCCCCAAGATTAATTTGGCATTTCGAGCACAAATCGTATTATTTAAATGGCTTTAAAATGATAAAAAACTTGACAAACGGACCTCAAAAAGGCAATATGTTCTTGATAACTTTCTGTAATAGTGCCTTTAGGAGGCCTTAACTTGTTCAGAACAAAGCGCCCTCAGAAAACCATCTTCGACCACGATGTCTATCTGCCGCCAGAGTACGTTGCGGCTCTCCACAAATCATGGGCCGGGCCCTTCCGGGACAAGGTCTTGCCGCTCATCGACGAGGAGCCCTTTCGCCCCTTCTACTGTGCGGACAACGGAAGGCCCAACGTTCCGGTGGCCACGCTGATCGGGGCGAGCGTGCTCAAGGAGATGCACGAGCTCACGGACAACGAGGTGTTGGGCTCCCTGAAGTTCGACCTGCGTTGGCAATACGCCCTGGATATCCACGGCCTCGAGGCGCATACCTGCCAGAAGACCCTCCACAACTTCCGTACCCTGATCTGCACCAACGACATGGCCCGGGAGATCTTTACGGACATGACCGGGAAGATGATCGAGGCCGCCAGCCTCTCCACCGAGAAGCAGCGACTGGACTCGACCCAGATCACTTCCAACATGGCGCATCTGTCCCGGCTGGGGCTTTTCACCCGCACCATCGAGGGCTTCCTGCGATCCCTGGAAAAGCACGACGCCTCGCTCTACGAGGGCCTGCCCAAGGTCTACCACAAGGTGTACCGAGAACGCTCCGGGTACTTTGCCGATGTCAAATCCTCCCAGGCCAAGCGACGGCTGAGCAAATGCGCCCGGCACCTGTTTGACCTTGTGGATCGTTTCCGCGGACACGCCGAGATCTCGGAGCTCGACGCCTACCGCCTGATGGTCCGCCTCCTCGAGGAGCAATGTGAGGTGGGTGACGCAGACGCCCCCAAGGTGAGCCTCAAGAACCCCAAGGACATTCCCGGCAACTCTTTACAGAACCCGTCCGATCCCGACGCCACCTACGGGCACAAGGGCAAAGGGTACAAGGCATCGCTCACCGAGACCTGCTCCGAGGAGAACCCGTTCCAGGTGGTCACGGACGTCTCGGTGGACGGAGCGCACGTGAGCGACCAGAAGGATGTCCCCAAGGTGATCGAGCGCCTCGAGGAAGCGGAGGCCAAACCCGAAGAGCTCTTTGCCGATGCCGGCTACGGCTGCGGAGAGAACATCGTGGCATGCCGGGAGGAGGGCGTTGCGCTCACCGCCCCCAACACCCTGGGCAAAGCACCCGACATGGACAAGGTCCAGCTCAGCGATTTCCAGGTCAGCGACGACGGCACCGAGGTCCTCTCCTGCATCCAAGGTCACAGCCCCTTCTCCTGCACCGTCTCGGAGGACAAGAAGAAAAAGAAGGTCCAAGCGATCTTTCCCCAGGAAGCTTGCTCGGTCTGCCCCTTTCAAAGCGTCTGCCCGGTCAAGCGCATCAAGGGCGGCAACTACAAGCTCGAGTACAAGCTGGAGGCCATGGCCACCTCGAAGCGGAAACAAGAGCAGGAGGGCAAGGATTTCAAAGAGCGCTACAAGATCCGCTCTGGGATCGAGGCCACCGTATCGGAGGCCGACCGGGTGACGGGCCTGAAAAGGGTCTGGTGCAGAGGGTTGGACCGGGTCCGATCCGCCGTCACCTTCAAAGCCTTGGCCCTCAACATCAAGAGGTACATCGTATCGGAGCTTGAGAAGGCCGCCAAGGCCAAGGCTGGCGGCGCTCGTGGGCTCCATGTCGCGGTTTCTGGCGTGCTGGCAAGAATCCGCGGATTATTTCGCGGCCAGCCCCTCGCCCACGCCGCGTGACCCCCGCCCAGGCGGACAAAATCGGGATTTCACGATTCGGGGTTCTTACGACGGAATCAAGGGATGGGTCCCCCAACCGCCATGTTGGAGGGGCACTGCCTGCCAGGGTCTTTCCTGCATATTACTTCCCCGTCGTCCTCACCCACTCCCTCAGAGCTTCTCTCTCGAACCGCCACTTGTTCAAAACCATCTTCGCGGGGATCTTCCCGGCCTTGGCCAGCTTGTAAACCGATCGTTTCCCCAGGCGCAAATACTCTGCTGCTTCCTCAATCGTCAGAATGTCATTTTCCTCAGCCATGATACGGTCCTCTCTGGAGTTGATGAGCAAGGGGGCGGAGCGCCCCCCGGTGGTATCCTGTGAACGCCTTATGAGCTCGCCCGCTGCTTCTTCCGTGCCTCTGCCAGTCGTTGGCCCAGGTTCTGTTCCTTGGCGACCTTCCGGCGTTTTGCAGACAGGGATTTCGCCGACAGCGGCTGCCGGGCCTTGAATCCGTACTTGGCCCTGTACTCCTTCGGGGTGAGGTCGTGCTCCTTCAGATGACGTTTGGTGAGGATCTTGAACTTCTTTCCACACTCGAGGCAGGTAACGGAATTCTGCTTGATGGAGTCCTTCGGCTTCATTTCCGGAGCGGCTTCCTCTTTTACTGCTCCGCCTTCCTCATCCGCTTTCACGGTTTTCAAGGACTCATACGTCTGCTTGATCAGCTCATTGATTTCTTCGGCATTGAGTTTGGCTGCGCCGGCTTGAGCAGCGACGATCTCAGCCGCCAATTCATACAGTGATTTTGCCATGCTAATTCTCCTTTAATATTTTTGGTTATGGGACAGACAAAGTGACAGTTCATAAATAATTACGAAAAATCGGAATTCAAGAGGTGAAGGACAAAAAAACAAACTTCAAGAAAGGGAGGAATGATAACAGAGGCGGGGGAATTTGAAAAGTAATTTGTATCTGGAGAATTTTTGTGACTGATCGGCATTGCCGGATCCAGATTCAGTCTCCAAATCAACCGGTTGCTTGCGATGATCCGAGGCCGGATGACCCGTTGGGAGCTGCAGCGCGTTCTCGAGTTATAGGACCGCAAGTCATTCGGCAGGCGTTGTCTCGAACCGTACCGGCACAAAAGGCCTGATTGAAATGATCATACCCGACGGATTCAACAGCCCGGTTGCCGAAGTATCGTCCGCACGAGAAGGCCGACAGTGGTTGCAACGGCGATCTTTAGGTGCAGCAACCACTTAACTTTCGTGCGGGATCGCCGGGCCGAAGACGAGACTTCGAAGACTGAAGAAAGAACGCTCAAAATCCTTTCTTCAACAGCTCGTTGATCTCCTCCGGAAAGGCCATGCAGATGGATTCGTTGTACAGGTTCCGCAGGGCGCCGACATCGGGCGTTCCCAGCTGGAGGCTGAAGTAGGTGCGCGGCGAGAACACCAGGTGGAGGCGGAAGGCGTCGTCGTCTTCGGTCCCGGTGAACACGTTCATGTTGAAGCTGTAGATACCCATCTTGTCGTACTCCGCCATGACCCTGGCGAGACCCTCCGCGATGTCCCCAAGATCCTGCGGGGCGAGGTCCAGGGTGCAGCAGGCGTTCTCCACCACCGCCAGCACATCTCCGGCCACGCCCATGGGGGCATAGGTCGTCATCCAGCGGGTGCGCCCGATCTTTCCCAGGTAGCGCTCCCCCAGCTCCTCCTCGGCTGTTGTGAGATCCTCCCAGAAGTTGGATCCGAACCGCTCCAGATACCTTTCCGCGGCCTCGAGCTCCTGGCGCATGAGGTTGGGCGCCGAGGACGAAGAGAAGACCTGCAGGTGGGGATGGATGAGCGAGCCTCCGGACGGGGGCATGTAGTTCCAGTTGATGATGTGGTAAACGGATTCAGGATGTCCGGAACGCTCGACCCGCCTGAAAAACTCCAGGGCAAAGCCGAATGCGGACGCCATGAGCTCCGGCGTGAAGTCGAGCATGGGAATGTAGTGCCGGGCCCCGAAGGTGGCCACGGCGCCGAGGGCGTCATAGGGCGCCAGGTTGGGGAACAGAACCATGTCCCCCTTCTGCATCCGGCCTTCGGGAACGAGGTCCTTCGGGAAGCAGGGTGTCACCTGGAGGATTTTGTCGGCACAGAACGGGCACCAGCTGTCGGTGCCCGCCACCAGGGCCTCCAGATCGGGCCTTTCCCACTGGAGGTCCTTGAAATGGCAGATCCTGGCCGTACGGCCGGTCAAGGGGTCCAGCCGGATTTCACTGGGAATGCGGCGTTCGCTCATGCCCTCCCGGGGGTCCAGCATGACGGTCTCTTTTTTTAAGGCCTCGAATTTCATGACATCTCCCTGCTTGCGGATTTCGGCCCGGTCATGGCCCTTTTCTTCCTCCCGAACAGCCGCACCACCGCCACGTAGAACAGGGGAATGAAGAAGACGGCGAGAAACGTGGCGGTGACCATGCCGCCCAGCACACTGGTGCCGATGGCGGTCTGGGCGCCGGCGCCGGCCCCGGTGGCGACCGCCAGGGGGAGCACGCCGAAGCCGAAGGCCAGGGAGGTCATGACGATGGGCCGCAGCCGCAGCCTGGCCCCCTCCAGGGTGGCCTCGATCAACCCCATGCCCTCCTGCACCCAGACCATGGCGAACTGAACGATCAGAATGGCGTTCTTGGTGGTCAGGCCGAGCACGGTGAGGAGCCCAGCTCCGGGATGGCCGGCGGAGCAAAGCCGAACACCCTGGCGTTTCTGATTTGCGCGAACCGCCTCATGGCGCGGCTCGACAAGGCGTCCACCTTCAGGTCCGGCCTCTGGCGGAGATCCCAGTCCTTGGGCCGGACAAAGCCCATCCCCATGTTCTGGCTGGCGCCGGCAAAGCTCCTGCCGCACAGGATCATGACGGAGTCCACGGCCTCCTTCTCCTCCTCCAGGAAGTAGGTGCGGACCTCGGTCATGACCTCTTCGGTCTGCTCCAGTGTGGATCCCGTGGGCAGCATCGGACCGGAGGGCGGGCAGACCAGCCTCCGCCTTGCGTAGAGAGGCCTCGGCGGAGGCGAGGGCCGCCTGAAAAGGCGCGGGGTCGATCTGATACAGCAGCTGGCCCTCCTTCACGCGCGAGCCCTCCTCGAACAGCCGTTTCTGGATGATGCCGTTGACCTGCGGCCGGATCTCAGCCACCCCGTAGGCGGCGGTTCGGCCCGGCAGCTCCGTGGTCAGCTCGACCGAGCGGGGCGCGAGGGTGACCGAGCCCACCTCGGGAACGCGGACCGGTGCAGGCTGCTGGCCGGGCCCGCTGTCGCAGCCGTTGATCAGCACCAGCAGGGCCGCAACCCCGCGATCGCCTGCACGGAGACGTCGTGGTAGCCTTTCTCCGAAAAAAGGAGCAGTGCGGCATCGAGCACCTCCCGGCGCTGCCGCAGCCTTTCTCGTTCCCGTCTCGGGAGATGGTTCGTCTTCATGCCGCGCCCTTCCCTGCCCCCCCTTGTCGACCAGCTTCGGCAGAAAAGCCGTGAATGGTTATTTCATATAGTGAACGTTTCTTCACATCATAGATCGGCCGTTCGCTGTCAAGAAAAAACGCCTCGACCTCCTCCCGGGCCTCCCCTTGGGGACGGCGGCCCGGAAGACGGCTACCTAGTACCGCAAAAGCGCGATTAAACCTCTCGGCGGTTTTGCAAATACGAAAACATCTTCTGAGACTCTATCCAACTTCGTTTTCCCATTCCTGCCGTCATCTCATTGAAACGTCTTGCACTTCTTGTTTTCCTACCTGCTCGTGGCACAACTCTTGCCGTTGCACAAGCGCCGGAGCCTCACCAAGGTTGCCGCGCAACCGCTGCGAGAGCAGAAGGAGTTTGGATGTCTTCCTCGACGGATGTGATCGATCTTGCAAGCACGGATTCA
Source organism: Deltaproteobacteria bacterium (assembly GCA_021737245.1). GTDB lineage: Bacteria > Desulfobacterota > DSM-4660 > Desulfatiglandales > HGW-15 > JAIPEI01. The sequence goes on from JAIPEI010000132.1 coordinate 8,114, forward strand.
ACGCTCAGAAGCGAGCTTCTTCAGCAGCCCGAAGGGTGCCGGCTCACGGCGTGCATGACCTGCCGAACCTGTTCCTGCGGCTGCCCCATCACCGAGGTGGACAACCGGTTCGATCCGGCCAGGATCATCCGCATGGCGACCTATGGCCTCAGAGAGGAAATCCTGGCCGGCGACGTTCTCTGGCTCTGCTCCGGCTGTTACACCTGCCAGGAGCGCTGCCCGCAGGGGGTGCGGGTCACCGACCTGATCATGCTTCTGAAGAACATGGCGGTTCAGGCGGGTCATGTGCCGCCGGGGATTCGTGCGCAGAAGGAGCTGGTGACCAGGAAAGGGCGCATCTACCCCCTGGACGACTTCGACAACAAGAAGCGGGACAAGATCGGGCTTCCCCCGCTGCCCACGAGCTGTGACTCGGTCAAGGTCCTTTTTCTCCGCCCCCCCGGCGAACCGAAGCCGGCCGACCCGGTTCCGTGAGGCGCCCATCTCGTTGGAGAGACCTGCAAGTCCGGGCCATGATCTGCATGGA
>JAIPEI010000133.1 GCA_021737245.1 Deltaproteobacteria bacterium
CGGCTCACTCCCCCGCCCGGTACAGGGCCTGGATGTTGAGCTGGAGGCTCTCAACCCCCTTCCAACGGTTGATCCGGGGATAGTAGACCGCGCTCACCCTCGTCCCCCCCAGGGGATGAAGATGCCCGTGGTCGAAGCTGATCGCTTCGAGCTCCTTTCCTTGGTGGGCGACGCGCAGCTTCAGGTGCCGGTCCCCCACCACCCTGGATTCCAGTACGTCCAGAGCGCCGGCCAGAAAGAGCGGTTCGGGGTTCCCCGAGCCGAAGGGCCCCAGCCTCTGGATCTCGTCGATCGTCTCCTCCGTGACATCTGCAAGGGGAAGCTCCGCCTCGACACGAAGGGTGGGACGAAGGTCCGCTTCCGTCAGCTGCTCCAGGGCGGCGGCTTCCATGCCCTCACTCAGGTGATCGAGGAACCTCGTCTCCAGACTCAGGCCGACGGCGCGGCTGTGCCCGCCGAACCGGAGGAACAGGCCGTCCAGGCCTTGAAGCGCGCCGTGGAGATCGAAGCCGTCGATGCTCCGGCCCGACCCTGTAGCGACGCCGTCCTTCACGTCCAGGACGATGGCGGGCCGGCCGTACCGCATGGCGATGCGGGACGCCACGATGCCGAGCACGCCCTGGTGCCACCCTTCGCCGTGAAGGATAAGTGTTCTCCTGCTCTTCGCGAGCTCGCCCGCCGGCAGCCTGGACTCGATGCGGGCCAGGATGTCCCGCTCCAGCTCCTGGCGGTGATCGTTCAAGGCGTGGAGTTGCCCGGCGAGCCGCCTTGCCGAGGCCGGGTCGGAGGTGAGCAGGGCTTCGAGACCCACCCGGGCCTCTCCCAGTCGCCCGGCGGCGTTGATGCGGGGGGCCAGCCGAAACGCCACATCCTCCGGGCAGACCCGGTCCTGTGCGATTCCCGCCTGCTCCTGAAGGGCCAGCAAGCCGGGCCACCGGCTGGTTTTCATGACCTGCATGCCGGCGGTCACGAGCCTGCGGTTTTCCTCGAGCAGGGGCACCATGTCCGCCAGCGTGCCGATCGCCACCAGGTCCAGGTAGGATCGAAGGTCCGGCTCGGGACGGGAGGTGAACCACCCGGCCTCGCGCATGGCCGCGCGGACGGCAACGGCCAGGTAAAATGCCACGCCCACGCCTGCGGGCCCGCGGGAGGGAAAAGAGCAGTCCGGCCGTTTCGGATTGAGCACGGGACACGGGGCTTCGAAGTCGTCCGGGACGCGGTGGTGATCCGTGACCACCACGTCGAGCCCCCGGCTCACGGCGCGCTTCACCTCTTCCAGGTTTCCGGTGCCGCAGTCCACCGTGATGAGGAGACCGCCGCGCGATCCGGCGATGCGGTCGACGGCATCGCGGTTCAGGCCGTATCCTTCCTTGAAACGATCCGGCACATACGGGAAAGCGGGCAGATCGAGATCGGAGAAGAATCGGACCAGGAGGGCCGTGGCTGTCAGCCCGTCCGCGTCGTAATCCCCATACACCGTGATGGGCAAGCCGTTGCGGGCCGCCCGGAGGACGCAGTCCACCGCCCGGTCCATGTCCTTGAGCAGGCCCGGAGGGCTCAAGTCGGCCAGGCGCGGGGAAAGGAACCGTTCGGCGGCGTCCGGCGTGTCGATCCCCCGTCGAACAAGGATCTGCGCCTGCAACGGAGAGATCCCCGCCTCGCGGGCCAGGCGGGGCGCCTCGAGTGCGGGTTTGTTGACAATCCAGGATGCTCTTTGGGGTCGCAAGGTCAGGGCGGCTTCTCGTCAGAGTGTCAGAGGGCGATGGCCGGCAACGTTCCTTCCGTCGCTCGAGGCCGTGACGGTTTCAGGCTCGGGAGCGGGCGGGAGCCCGCATGGAACACAGAGGCGCCTGATCAGGGGGGCTGCGTCCGGGCCATCATGGACTCGATCCTCGCCAGATCCTCCGGCGTGTCCACCTCGGGGGAGTCGTGAACGGTTTCCACGACCCGGATCCGGTGCCCGTGCTCGAGGGCCCGAAGCTGCTCCAGCTTCTCGGCCCGTTCGAGTCGCCCTTCCGGAAGCCCGGTGAAGGCCCTGAGAAACGCCGTGCGGTAGGCGTACAACCCGAGGTGCTTGTAGTGGACGCCGTCCGTCGCGGCGTCACGGTGGAAGGGGATGGGAAGGCGGGAGAAGTAAAGGGCAAACCCCCGGGCGTCGCACACCACCTTGACGTGGTTCGGATTGGACAGCTCCCCGGGATCGTGGATGCGCACCATGAGGGTGCTCATGGAAAGCGATTCATCGTGAACCAGGGGCTCCACCATTTCCGCCAGGACCGCCGGATCGACCAGGGGCTGGTCCCCCTGCACGTTCACCACCAGATCCCCGTCTTCCAGGTCGAGCAACCCGGCGGACTCGGCGAGGCGGTCCGTCCCGGAGGCGTGGGTCTTCCGGGTCATGACGGCCTTCCCGCCGAAACCCTCGACGCAGGCCAGGATCCTTTGGTCGTCCGTCGCGGTGAAGACATCGGAGATCTCTTCGCACAGGGACACCCTGCGATAGACGTGCTCGATCATGGGGCGTCCCGCGATCGAGGCGAGCGGCTTGCCTGGAAAGCGGCTGGAGCCGTAGCGCGAGGGTATGATCGCCACGATGCGCATGAAGGGGTTCCCCGTTCGGTCCCGCCCGGAGCGGGAGGAGGGAGTCAGGCGGGCTCGTAAGTCGCGCACGCCGTGTCCGACTCCCAGGCCGTCACGCGGCTCACCCGCACCAGCTCGCTGTTCAATTCCCTGCCCAGCGCATCGAAGATGTGGCGGGCGATGTTTTCAGAGGAAGGGTTCAGCCGGTCGAAAGGCTCCACCTCGTTCAGGTACTTGTGATCGAGGTCTTCGAGCACGCGGTGTGTGGCGGCCTTGACGTCGTGAAAGTCGATGAGAAGCCCGTCGTTCCCCAGGGTTTCGCCGCGGACGAAGACCTCCACCTTCCAGTTGTGGCCGTGCATGTGCTCGCACTTCCCGCCGGACTCCCGCAACTGATGCGCCGCCGCGAATTGGGAAAGGATTTTCAGCTCGTACATGGGTCAGTCTCGACTCTCCTCGACCTCCCCCTCCGCGTCCGCTTCCGCTTCGGGTCCGGCGCTTCCGTCGTAAGCCCTGCCGCACTCCGTGCACCGCCCGCTTTCGATGATCCCGGTGCAGGCGCCGTCGGGGCAGAGAACCCGGTTTTCAAAGTCCAGCCCGCTCTCATCATCCGCGACGGCAGGAGGGCTTTCCTCTTCAAACGGGGCTCCGCAGACCAGGCAGTAGAGGCTGTTTTCCGGCACCTCACCGCCGCAGTCGGGGCAGGTTTTCGAAGGAAGGGTTTCTCCGCAGTGGGGACATTCCATGGCGTACCTCAGCTCTTCCTGGATGTCACGGTTTGAAACGACGTGATCTGTTGTTTTACCCGTGTGCTCTTGCACTTGGGACACCGAAACTTGGTTTTGTCGTACTCGGAAACGCTCAAGGTCTCGCTGAACTTCTTGTTGCATTTTTCACACTTGAAATCGTACGTAGGCATCTCAGACCTCCTGTGTGAAATGTGAAGCGGCGACAACGCCGCTCCGCCTGGGCAATGAAAACGCCATCAATCATAGCGTTTCGCAGCGGTTTGTCAACAGTCCATGATCAGGCTTTCAGCGGGAGGTCGAACCGCTGCTCCAGGATCTGCTGTCCCCACCGGGTCACCTCGTGTTCTTGGGATAAACGGAAACCGGCCTTCTCGTACAGGGACCGGGCTTGCTCCAGGCCTTGAAACGTCCAGAGAAAGAGACGGGCGTGGCCCGCGTCTTCGCAGAAGCTTACGGCCCGTTGAATGAGGTTCCCTCCGATTCCCCGCCCTTGAAAGTCCGGCTCCACGATGAACCACCGAAGGCGCGCCTCCCGCCCCCGGGATTCGGATCCGTCCACGGCCACGGACCCCGCAAAGGCATCCCCGCTCCAGGCCAGCCACAGACCGTCGCGGGCGGGATCGAAGCGGTCCAGGAACGCAGCGAGCTCGGATGCGACCTGGATCTCGAAGGACAGGTCCAGACCCCGGTTCTCGTGGTAATACGCTGCGTGGCAGGCGGTGATCAGCCCGATCGCGCCCGGAACACGGCCCGTGTATTGGATGTCGTTCAGCCCGTCTTTCATGATATCCGAAATCCGAAATCCGTGATCATGGCCACCGTGGCGAAGCGGCCCGTGTCTCCCTCCCCCCGGTAGGAAAAGAAGAGATCGGTCCGGCAACGTGTGCAGACGCGGGCGAACATTACACTCGAGGGGTTCACGCCGGCCGCGGCCAGCTGGGCCCCGCTCAGGGCCCAGAGGTCGAAATGGTCGGGGCGGACCATGAACGCCCGAAAGGCGCGGGGAAAGATCTCTTTGTACCCCTTGAACTCGCCGCAGCAGGGACCGAGGGAGGGCCCCACCGCAGCCAGCAGGTCCCCCGGGCTGCACCCGAACTCCCGTTTCATGCGCTCCACCGCGGCGCCCAGGATGTTTGCGACGCTGCCTCTCCATCCGCAGTGAACATTGGCCACCACCCGTCGGACCGGATCGAACAGGATCACGGCCTGGCAGTCCGCCTGCTTGATGACCAGACCCAGCCCGGGCGTATCCGTGATGAGTCCGTCCGCTTCGACGGGCTCGCGAAGCCGGTCCGCTTCGCCGCGGCGGATGGAGACCAGCTCCCGGCTGTGGGCCTGTTCCAGGAAAATGAGTTCGCCGGCTCCCAGGACCCTGCGAATCCGCTCCAGGTTTGCACGCACCGAGGACGGTCGGTCCGATGTGCGGGAGCCCACGTTCAGGGAGCGAAAGGGGGGGCGGCTGACGCCGCCTCTCCGGGTAAAGACCCCGTGTGAAAGGGTGGGCTGTGCCTGGAGGCGTGCGAAACGAAAGAACGGAACGGAACGCCCGTCGACGACACAATCCTTTCGAACGAACGTTGACCCTGGAACAGTGGGGGAAGTGGTCATGATAACGGACGGCGGTGCGCCGCTAGGAAAGGTGAGGGCGTGCGAACGGGTGCTGGAAGCGATAGTCCTTGGCCGTGCACCCCTTGTTCGGACCGCGCGAACATCCCCTCACCGAAGGGTTGGCGGGGGTAGAAAAGCCCATGACACCGACCTCCTTACTTACCGCTGCTTCCTTCCGGACCTGACGGGGTTCGTAAGAGCCGGTCACATGAGATCCACCCTCCCGACCGCATCGGTGGCCGGGAATCTCCGACAAACGGCCTTTCCAAGGGGCTTTCGATCCCGCATGAGCGGATTTCGGGTTACAGGGCACCGCTAGCTCCCCATCTAGCACGGCCAAGGCTGTCATCTATCGATCGCTAGGCGATGTCGACACGTTCCTTGAGCTCTTTGCCGACCTTGAAGAACGGGAGCTTCTTGTCGGCTACGTGGATGACCTCGCCCGTCTTGGGATTCCGACCCTGGTATCCCTTGTAGTTCTTGATCTTGAAGCTCCCAAAGCCGCGGATTTCGACCCGTTCGCCCTGGATCAACGCGTTCTCCATGTCCCCGAAAACGGTGTTGACGACCTCTTCCGCCTTTTTCAGGGCCAGATTTTCCGCCTTGGCCAGTGCCTCAATGAGTTGGGATTTGTTCATGGCGATACGTCCTTTTTGGATGCTTTGAGGGATGCGCCGCATTCCCGGGAGACATCCAGGTCGCCCGGGCGAAGCCGAAACCACCCCATACTTGTAATGAACACGGGCATTCGAGTCAAGTCCTAATCCGGCAACATTCGGCTGTGGGGGGGCGGGAAAAAGCCGGGGGCGTCACCAAAGGGCTTGATCTTTGGAGTCCCTTGGTATAAAAGCCAAAAACCGAGCGTTGTCTGCAACGAAATGACACTGTTTCAACGCGCGGGGACGAATCCCGCGGAGCGGGGAATGGGGATGATTCGAGACGTGGTGGCCATCGACGGACCGGCCGGTTCGGGAAAGAGCAGTGTGAGCCGATCCGTGGCCGGTCGGCTGGGGTACGTCTACCTGGACACGGGGGCCATGTACCGTGCCGTCGCTCTTGCCGCCGGGAGGATGGGGCTGGACCTGGAGGACGGACCGGGCCTGGGCGGGCTCTGCCGCGGTCTCGACCTGTCGTTCGCGACGGACGGTGACCATGCGAGGCTCTTCCTGGGGGAGGAGGACATTTCCGACGCCATTCGAACCCCGGAAATGGACATGCTCTCCTCGGCGGTTTCGGCGGTCCCGGAGGTCCGGCAGGCCATGACGGGGCTCCAGAGGCGCATGGGAGAAACCGGCAAGGTGGTGGCCGAAGGCCGGGACATGGGGACCGTGGTCTTCCCCGAAGCGCGGCACAAGTTTTTCCTGACGGCGTCGCCGGCGGTCCGCGCGGAGCGCCGTTATCAAGAGCGTGTGGGCCGGGGGGAAACCGTGTCGCTGCAGCGAGTGGCGGAGGAGCTGAAGAGGCGCGACCGACAGGACGAGTCCAGGGCCGTCGCCCCCCTTCGTGCTGCTGAGGACGCCCTGGTGGTCGACACCACGGACCTGACCCTGGAGCAGGTGATCTCGTTTATCATCCGGACGGTGGGTCGAGGAGATGATCCCCGCCCCGAATGAAGGCCTTCGGCTCGAGCCCTGACCGTCTCGGAGCCTGCCGCAGGCAGGGAAAAACGAGGGGTGCGGGAGGATTTATAGGTTGAAATTCAAAACAAACTCTGATACTGAAATACGTTTTATATGCGTGCCGCACGCAGGACAAAATTTTTTGGGGGGTAGATAGCTTGATGAACGAACTGACAAACCAAACCAAAGAGAACATCCAGACCGACACCGAAGGCGAACAGGGCGACTCCAGCCTGGATCAGGGGGCCGTGGATTCGGGGACCGACCAGGGAACCGAGGAGAAGGGCTCAGGCGAAGAGAAGAGCTTCATGGAGCTCTACGAAGAGAGCATGAAGAGCCCCCAGGAGGGAGATCTGGTCAGCGGGGAGATTGTCCAGATCGACAAGGACTTCGTCCTTGTGGACATCGGGTACAAGTCCGAGGGCCAGATCCAGATCAGCGAGTTCCTGGACGCCGAGGGCAACCTGGACGCCAAGGTGGGCGATCAAGTGGATGTCCTGCTCGAGAGGAGAGAGGACGAAGACGGCCTCATCATCCTCTCCAAAGAAAAGGCGGCCAAGATCAAGGTGTGGGACCATATCCGGGACATCTACAAGAGCGACGGGACCATTCAAGGGCGGATCGTCTCCCGGATCAAGGGAGGCATGTCCGTGGACATCGGGCTCCAGGCCTTCCTGCCCGGCTCGCAGATCGACCTGAAGCCCGTGAGGGACTTCGACTCTTTGATCAATACGACCCACGATTTCAAGATTCTGAAGTACAACCGGCGGCGGGGGAACATCGTCCTTTCGAGACGGGCCATCCTCGAGGAGGAGAGAGCGGCGCAGAAGAAAGAGACGCTGAAGATACTCGAGGAAGGCGCCGTGCTGGACGGCGTGGTGAAGAACATCACGGACTACGGGCTGTTCGTGGACCTCGGAGGCATTGACGGTCTGCTCCACATCACCGACATGTCGTGGGGCCGGGTGGGCCACCCCTCGGAGATGTACAAGATCGGAGATCCCATTCAGGTCAAGGTCCTCAACTTCGACCCGGAGACCGAAAAGGTGTCCCTGGGGTTGAAGCAGCTGAAACCGGATCCCTGGACCGAGGCCGATCAGAAGTACCCCGTGGGGACGAAGATCAGGGGCCGCGTGGTGAGCCTGGCCGATTACGGCGCGTTCGTGGAGGTGGAGCAGGGGATCGAGGGCCTGATCCACATCTCGGAAATGAGCTGGACCCGCAAGATCCGGCACCCGTCCCAGGTGGTCAAGGTCGGGGACGAGGTCGAGGCCATGGTCCTGAACATCGACACGGAGAGCAAGCGAATCTCCCTCGGTCTCAAGCAGACCGAACCCAACCCCTGGGAGGTCATCGGGGAGAAGTATCCCGTCGGGACGACCATCGAGGGCAAGATCAAGAACATCACGGACTTCGGCATCTTCATCGGGATCGACGAAGGCATCGACGGCCTGGTGCACATCAGCGATATCTCTTGGACCAAGCGGATCAAGCACCCCTCCGAGCTCTACAAGAAGGGCCAGGAGGTGCAGGCCGTGGTGCTCAACATCGACAAGGAAAACGAACGCTTTTCCCTGGGCATCAAGCAGCTCGCAACGGATCCCTGGGACGAGGTGCCCGAGAAGTACCGGCCCGGGACGAAGATCACCGGACGGGTCACCAACATCACGGACTTCGGCGTGTTCCTGGAGCTGGAGGAGGGGATCGAGGGCCTGATTCACGTCTCCGAGCTGGCCAAGGACAAGAGCGGGAATCCATTGAGCCGCTTCAAGGTGGACGACGTGATCCAGGCCAAGGTGATCAACGTCAACCGAACCGAGAAAAAGATCGGCCTCTCCGTCCGAAAGCTCGATGAGACGGATGAGAAGGAAGTTTACAGCAGCTACATGAACAGCAGGAGAGAGGCCACCTCGAACCTCGGCGAGCTGCTCAGGGAAATGCAGAATCAGCAGGCCTCGACAGTGGAAGACCAGGAGCCGTCCGGCGAACCGGACGAGGACCTGCAGGAGGCGACGGAGCCGGCCCCCCCAGAGGAGCTCGACGAGGACCTGCAGGAGGCGACGGAGCCGGCACCCGCAGAGG
>JAIPEI010000134.1 GCA_021737245.1 Deltaproteobacteria bacterium
GGCCCGTTCCAGGTTGGCGAGCCGGGCAAGAAACGACCGGTAGGCGCCCCTGGAGCCGTACCCGGTCCGGACCAGGTCCGGATAGCTCTCCCCGCCGGCCTGGAGGAGCCTGACGTAGTGCTCGATCATCTCGTGTACCAGGTCGATCAGGGTCCGCCGGACCTCCTCTCCGGAGAGGCCGTGGCTGTCCAGCCAGGTCCGGGCCTTTTCCTCCGCGTCCTCCACGGCCTCCTCCCGGCTAAGGCCGTTCTCGATGTCCCGGGCCGCGTCCAGGGCGGCCCTCCGGGGAGGAAGGTAGAAACGGGAAAACTTGCGGATTGCGGAGGTCCTTCGCAGGAAGTCGAAGATGAACATCCCGGGAATGAGCTGAAGAAGCGGCTTCACGGGCCGCCTCACGATCACCCCCAGGGCCGCGCGCCGGGCGAACCCACTCTCGGCGGCCAGAATCAGGTCGTACCTGTCTCCCATGGCCGTTCCTCCACAGGCATCATACGTCCTCCTCTGCGGTTGCGTCAATCCGGCCTGGACCCGGGGCGGGCCGGTTGGACGCTCCGCCGGAGGCGCGGACCGGGACGGGAAAAAAAAGGGCGCCTCCTTGCAGGAAGGCGCCCTCGCTGAGGAGTCAACCCAAGCCTAGTCGGGCAGGATGACGGGTGTAAAGAAGGTTCCGGACCAGAGAATCCAGGTGATGAACAGGGTCCATACGGCATTGGCGGTCTGGGAGATCCAGTAGGCGATGGCCGGCCTCCCGCCGCCCACCGTCACAAGCTCCTTGAAGTTGGTCTCCAGCCCGATGGCCACGAAGCAGTAAGTGAAAAACCAGCTCCGGTAGTTCTTGCACGCACCGGCGATGGCCTTGGTCGCCGTCTCCCCCATGGAGGGCTCCACCAGGAAGGAGATGATCAGGGAGGACACCATGAAGCCGATGACGAACTTGGGGAAACGGAACCAGACCTCCATTAAGGAGGGCTTTTCCGCGTCCGGGTTTTCCTTGCGATCCAGGGATAGCGTCGCCCAGAGGGCCATCAGAAAGGCTACCACGCCGATCATGACGTTCTGGGCCATCTTGACCATGGCCGCGGCGCTGACAGCGGCCTTGCTCGGGAGACCCTCGGCGGTCCTCAGGATCTCGCCTGCGGCGATCACGGCCCCTGTGTTGTCGATCACACCGCCGACCCAGGCCCCGGCCCACTGGTTGGGAAGGTCGAGCCAGACCGCGATGGGCGGCATGACCAGGATCAGGACGACCGCGCAGACCAGGACCCAGGCGATCATGTAGCTCACCTCTTTTGGGTTGCCCTGGATGGCGCCACCGGCTGCGATGGTGGCCGACACCCCGCAGATGGAGTTGGCCGTCGCGATGATGCTGCTGAACCTCTCACTCACCTTGAACTTGCGGCAGATCCAGTAGGTTCCGAACCATACGACGCTGGCGACCAGTACGGCCTGGGCCACGCCCACGGCGCCGGCCTTGATGACCGTGGAGAACATGATGGTCGCGCCCATGCAGACCAGGCCGATCTTGACGAAGAACTCGGTCTGACCGGCGGTCTTGAGCATTTTAGGTACCTTGAAGACGTTGCTGATGATCAGGCCGATCACCAGAGCGAAGAGGACGTAGGAGATTCCCCACTTCTTCATGAAGGCCTGCTTGGAGAGGACCATGGAGCAGAAGGAAATGAAAAAGATGATGGCGAAACCCGGAATGTAGCCCTTCATGTCGAGCTTCATGAAGTAGCAGGCGATCATGGTAACCACGCAGGAGAACACAAAAAGGCCGATGGCCACCCCCAGTGTGCCCCAGCCGTTGGTAAAGGCGTCGCCCAGGCTCGTCCACGTGCCCAGCTTCGGGACGTGGGGGAGGAGGCCGATGATGGCGAGAAGCAGGATAAACCATCCGATCCAGCATGCCCACCAGTCTTCGTTTTTGATGAGATTTGCCCAGTCGATCTTCCCGTTTCCGTTGCTCATGGCCGTTGCCTCCTTTCGCTGGAAGGTCGAAAAAGGGGGAAATCCCGAGAGCGCACGCCTCTCAGACGGGTAGCGGTCCATGCACTTCGGTTTCTCTTTCAGCCCTCCCATCACAGAAATACAACAAAAACAACTGTTTTTATCGTTGCTGACGCCCGAGCAGAGGTGGTTCACATATAAACAAAATTCCCAAAAAAATGCAAGGGCAAATCCCATTAAAATTCTAATGATCAGGACGGGCCGGTCAGCGCATCAGGCCGGGCAGGTAGAGAACGATCCAGGGGAAGAAGAGAATCAACAGATTGCACAAGAGCAAGGCCAGGACCATGGGCAGCACGCCTTTGAAGATGACCTGAAGGGGCACCTCCTTTGCGATTCCGGAGACGACGTAAACATTGATGCCGACGGGCGGGGTGATGACGCCCATCTCGGATATCAGCACGATGACCACGCCGAACCAGATCGGGTCGAATCCAAGGGCTTGAGACACGGGGAAGAAGATGGGAATGGTCAGCATGATCATGGCGAAGGCGTCCATAAAGCAGCCGCCGAAGAGGTAGATCAGAATGATCAGAATCATGACGGCGAAAGGCGGCAGAGGAAGGCCTCCTACCCATGCGGAGATCTCGAACGGTACACGGGTGACCGCCATGAAATGCCCGAAGATGGTCGCCCCGGCCACAATGACCATGATCATGCAACTGATCCGGGTGGTGTCAGCGATGGCGTTTAGAAAGCCCTCCCAGGTGAGCTGCCTTCGAATCAAGGCCAGGGCGAGGGTAAAAAACGCCCCTACAGCCGCGGCTTCGGTGGGCGTGAAGATCCCGAAAAAAATCCCCCCCATCACCATCCCGAAGATCAGCAGCGTCTCGAGAACCCCGACAAAGGATTTGATCTTCTTCCTCAGGCTGGTCTTCTCGCCCGCCGGCGCCAGGGCGGGGTTCAAGCGCACCCGGAGATAAATGACCGATATGAAGAGCAATGATAGAAGAATCCCCGGAATGATCCCCGCGGCGAACAGCTTTCCGATGGATTGCTCGGTCAGGATCCCATAGATGATGAAGATGGTGCTGGGCGGAATAAGGATCCCCAGGCTTCCCGCGGCCGCCACCGTACCCGTGGCCAGGCCCATGTCATAGCCGTACCGCTTCATCTCCGGCAACGTGACGGTGGCCATGGTGGCGGCTGTCGCGTTGGTGGAGCCGGAGATGGCTGAGAAGCCCGCACAGGCCCCCACCGTGGCCATGGCAAGCCCCCCCTTTCGATTGCCGAACAGCACGTAGGCCGCCTCGAAAAGCCGTTTGCTGATGCCGGAGTAAAAGGAGATCTGGCCCATGAAGACGAAGAGGGGAACCACAGTCAGGCCGTAGGAGGAGAAGACCTCGAAGAAGTCTTTGGCGGCAATGCTGAATCCGGGTCCGAGGCCGCGGATATAGCTGAACCCGAGAAAGCCGACCACCCCCATCACAAAACCCACGGGCATGTTGGAGAACAACAGCACGATGAGAAGAATGATTCCCAGAATACCGATAACGGTCAGGCTCATTTTTCAAGCACCTTTTTCCATTCCTTGACAACTCGAAGAAGAAGCACCAGACATACGGTAAAGGCCGACAAGGAGACACCGTAGATAAAGGGATAGTACGGGAGGCGTAATGTCATGGACACCTCCCCCAGGCTCTTTGCCTGTTCAGCGTAATGTATGGATTGCCAGCCGATCATGGCGAAAAACAAAAAGCCCAATGTGCCGGTGATGACCTCGAACACGGACTGGGCCTTCCCCGACAGGAGGCGTACCACGAAGTTGACGGAAACGTGTCCGGCCTTCAGGGATGTGTGGGCCATGGCGAATGCGGCGGCCACCACCCCGAGAAGGCAGACCAGCTCATAGGTCCCGGGGATCGGCTTCAGGGGCTCTAGGATCTCCCACCCGAACCTGGCGCGGAGGGTGGTGCTGAAGCGGAGAAGGACATCCGCACACGTGAGAAGCATCATGAGCGTGATGCTGGCGCCTGCGACCTGGTACATGGATCGGACGAGTTTCCTGACGGCGTTTTCAAAGGTGTCCATAAGGCAGGTCGTCCCTTTTGCGTCGGTTTCTATGAGCGAAGCTTGTTGGCTGCTCCCTCCATCCCGATGCGTACCTCTTCGTCCCGGCCCGGGATGGCCATCTCGAAAACGGAGTCCACAAAGGCATAGTCATAGTATCCGAGACGGGCGAGTGGTCTGATCTTGACGATATCCACCTTGCCGTCGGCCCCGATGAACTCATCCTTGATGTGAACGCCCAGCACCTCCCCGATGACCACGTCGACCGTGCCCATTCGGCCTTTTCCCGGAAGGCGCAGGGTCTGGTAATACCGGCACTCGAACTGGATGGGGGACTCCTCGACACGAAAGGGCTTGACCAGGCTGGAGGGCGCCTTGGTGACGCCGGCCAGGTCAAACTCGTCCTCCTCCGGGGAGACCTGCTGGGCGGATACATTCACCGCATCTCGGAGGTCGTATGTGGCCATGTTGTAGACGAACTCCCCTGTCTGCTCGGCGTTGTTCACGGAGTCCTTGCGCGTTCCGTCCGTCTTCTGGTTGGCCGAAAACATCACATAGGGAGGATCGAACGTCAGGTTTTGAAACTGGCTGTAGGGCGCCAGATTGGGGATCCCGCTCGGACTCACGGTGGATATCCATCCGATCGGCCGGGGCACCACGCACGATTTGAATGGGTCGTACGCCAGGCCGTGCTCGTTTTTTCGGGTTTCGTAGAACATGAAGAACCCCTCTTCTGGTTGCTGATGCGGACGATGAGCGCGACCGCGGGCGGCCGCGCTCATTGGCGGTTTCGCGACGGCAGCGGAGATCTACTTGCTGTATTCCTTGATCTTGGCGCGAATGAAGTCCACGTAGGCCTGCCCGGGAAGGCCCTTCGCCTCGGTATCCTTCACGTACTGATCCACGACGGGGGACACGGCCTCGACCCACCGCGCACTCTCCTCCTCCGAGAGGGGAATCATCTCGTTGCCCTGGCTCAACGCGTACTCCTTTCCCTCCCGGTCGCTGTTGGCCCAGGCGTCCCCGTACTTGCCGACCCACTCCTCGTTGATCTCCTCAATCGTCTGCTGGATCTCCTTGGGGAGGGAGTTCCACTTGTCGAGGTTCATGACCACGAAGAATCCGGCTGTGTAGCCGATGTCGTAGCACTCGGTGGTGTAGTCGACCACCTCGGCCTGCTTCCAACCTTTCAGAACCTCCATAGGGGCGATGGTCGCTTCGGCAACACCTTTCTGCAGCGCCTCGTATGCACCGCTCTGCGGCATGGCCACCGGAACGCCTCCCAGGGCCTCCGCCATCTGGACGCTGAAGCCGTACGACCGGATCTTCATCCCGTTGAGGTCCTCGAGCTTTCGAACCGGCTTCTTGCTGTGCAGGATCCCGGGACCGTGGGCGAAGAGGTAGAGCACCTTGACCTTGGAAAAGGATTTGGGTTTGAACTCGTTGTAGAAGTCGTTGATGACCTTGGTCGCCACGTGGGCGTTCGGGTACCCCATGGGCAGGTCGATGGCCTGCATGGCTGGAAAAATGCCCGGCGTGTAGCCGATGACGGAGGTGCCCGCATCCGCGATACCGTCCAGGACTCCGGAGAAGATCTTGGCGCCGCCCAGGAGCGTGCCGCCGGGGTAGTAGGTGACCTCCACGGCGCCGTTGGTCCGTTTCTCCACCTCCCTGCACCAGCTCTCGGGCAGCTTGGACTGGATGTGGGTGGGGGGGAACATGCACGCGTAGCTGAGCTGTATCGGCTTTGCGGAGGCTGCCGGGGCTCCGCCCAGGCAGAAAAGGAGACCGAGTGCCGCCGTGATAAAAAGGACTTTCACGATGCTACATTCTTTCATAACCTGCTCCTTTTGAAGCAAAAGATCAAAGATCTCATCCACACCATGTCACAGATCGGCCGTGCAATGCTCACCTCCTTTCATTGAACGATTGCGGAGTCGTAGAAAGTCCCGACCCGGCATCCACCCTGACCGTTGCAGCAGGCCGAAGGCTGCCCGGCCGGGCCGGGTTTTCCGGCGAAGCCTTCGGTCCTCTCGGTCGAAGGACAAGAAAAATGGCTCTACGGTGAAAGATGAAGCTTGTCGGTGGTTTCGCAAGAGATGTGCCAGCAACAAAAGCGTGGAAGTTCGGCGGGTTACGTTTTTCGTCCGCAGGAAACAATCAAAATCATGGTCAAGGCTGACCATCAAAGAGGGAAAAATGGAAAATTTGATTGGATTATCAGAGGCTTGCTATGGTCAACATTGAACATCATATTTGTACTTGCGAAGCCGTCTCGTCAGGGTGGAAAGGCTGATGCCCAGTCGATGGGCCGCCTCCTCGTGGGACGCGGCCCCCCGGACCGCCTTCTGGACCAGGGCCCGCTCGATCTCTTCGAGCCTCTCCCTGAGGGGCTTTCCATCGCCGTCCGAGCCCACCTCCCCTGTGAGCTTCCCGATGGAGCGGTGCCTGGCCGGCAGATGCTCGGGTTGGATCACCGGCTCCTCGGCCACGACGATGAGGTTTTCGACCAGGTTCGCCAGCTCCCGCACGTTTCCCGGCCAGGGGTAGGCCTTCAGAATCTCGACCGCTTCCCGGCCGATCTTCAGGTTCGTCTGGTACTTCTTGTTGTGCTTTCGGAGGTAATGGGCCAGCAGGAAAGGAATGTCCTCCTTGCGCTCGCGCAACGGGGGGATCCGGAGGGGAACGACGGCGAGACGATAGTAGAGGTCCTCCCGGAACCGGCCGGCGCGCACCATGCTCTCGAGATCCTGGTTGGTGGCGGCCAGGAGGCGCACATCGATCTTCTTGCTGCGCACATCGCCGATCCTCGTCACCTCCTGGTCCTGGATCGCGGAGAGGATCTTGCTCTGGAGCTCCATGGGAAGGTCCCCGATTTCATCCAGAAAAAACGTCCCCTTGTCCGCAATCTCGAAGTAGCCCGGTTTCCCCTCCTTGCTGGCGCCCGTAAAGGCGCCGTCCTTGTAGCCGAACAGCTCCGACTCCAGCAGGGTGCCGGGAATCGCCCCGCAGTTGATCTTGACGAAGATCCCCGTTTCTTTTCTCGGGCTCGCTTCGTGGATGATCCGGGCGAGGAGATCCTTCCCCACGCCGGACTCCCCCAGGATCAGCACGGTGGTGTCGAAGTGGGCGAGCCGGCAGGCGGTGTCCAGGGCCTGATTCATCTGCCTGCTCCTGGCGATCAGATCGCTCTCCAGGACCCGCGCGCGCTTCACCTCCTGGAGTTCCGTCAGGTAGCGGGAGATCAGCGTCTGGGACTGCTCGCACTTCTCCCTGAGGGTGTTGAGCTCGGTGACGTCTCGGAGATTGCAATAGATCCTCCAGATGCTCCCGTCGTTGTCGTGTACGGGGATTCCCGTGCTGAGCACCTGCCGGCCGGAGCGGGTGTTGATCAGCACGGTCTGGGGTCGGCCGGTTTCGAGCACCTTGGTGGAGGCCGCCGTGTCCGTGTATCCCTCGTCGATCAGTTCCGTGATCTTTCTCCCTTCGACCCCGGAGAAGCCCATCACCCGCACGAAACCCGAGTTGACCTTGATGAGGCGGGTGTCCTTGTCCACGATGGCGATACCGTCGTAGGAGTTCTCCACCATCCCCATGAAATCGTAGTTCAGGCTCTCGAGCTCCTTGATCCGCCGCTCCAGCCGCTCGACCTGCCCGGCCCAATCCTCTCTGGTCTTCGGTTTCTTCATGGGGTCTCCACCCGAAGCACCGCCTGGTCGGTAAGGGAGAGCCGCTCCACGCCGCCTTCCGTGACCAGGTAGTCGTCCTCCAGCCCCACCACGCCCTCCCCGGGAAGCACGAACTTCGGCTCCAGGGCCAGCACCATGCCGGGCTCCAGGGGGAGGTCGAACCTCGGGGCGAGGATCGGGAGCTCGTCCACCTCCAGGCCGATGCCGTGGCCCACGAACCGGACCTGGTTCGCCCCGTGGCCCATGAACACCCGCGCGAGGCCCGCCCGCTCGGCCTCGGCCGCGGCCGTCTCGTACACGGCCTTGCAGGAGACGCCGGGGCCCGCGGTCCCGGCGAAGTGGTCGTGAATGCGCCGGGAGCAGTCGTGGGCCTTCTGCAGAGAAGAGGGGAGCTCCCCGATGACGTAGGTACGGGACTGGTCCCCCAAATAGCCGTTGATCCCCACGCTGTAATCCACCTCGATGGGCTCGTTCCGGCGGATGGCCCTGTGCCCGGCGCCCTGGGGCATGGCCGGGCAGGTGCCGGACCCGCCGTGGGCGCTGTTGAGGTAGGAGGCCGCATCCCCGTTGGGCCCGCTCAGCACGTGGGCATAGGTCATCTCCTGGTTCCAGCCCCGCATGCGGACGATGCCCTGATGCCCGCCCATCCGGCCGAGCATGGCCAGGCGGCCGTCCACCTCGAGCTCGGTCATGCCCTCTCGAATAAACCGGGTGAGATCGGTAAAGGCGCGGTGCTCGACCTCGAGGGCCCGCCGGATCTGTGTCGTCTCGTAGTCGGACTTGATCATGCGCTGGCTGCGAATCAGCCCGGAGACGTCCTCCCACTCACAGGATGGGAATGTCTTCTGAAGCCAGAGAAAGAAGGCCGCCGGCAGGACGTCCAGCTCCAGGCCCACCCGGCCCGTGAGCGGGTT
>JAIPEI010000135.1 GCA_021737245.1 Deltaproteobacteria bacterium
GGGGGCTCGCGGAGGCGAACCCGGACCTGCTCATGCCCATGCACTGCACGGGCTGGAAGGCGGTGCAGCGGATCGCCGAGGCGTTTCCCTCGGCCTTCGCCCTCAGCAGCGTGGGGACGACGGTCACCCTGCGGAGCGGTTGACCGCAGGCGCCCCGCTCCGGGTGCGCTATCTTTCCTGGTTTCTGTGGGGATGGGATCTCGAGCCGGCCGGGCGGTGCTGTTCAGACGTGCTCCGGGAACTCCTCGACCGCTGTCATGACCTTGATGTCCCCGTCCACGCGCCCCCCTTCCTCGATGATGAGGCTTCGGGTGAGGATCGTACCTTCCACGGAGCCGGTGGCGTGGATGGTCAGCTTCTTGTGGGCCACCACGGTCCCGTTATGCCGGCCGGCCACGGAAACGGTCCCCGCCTGAAGATCACCGGCAACCCGGCCGGAAGGGGAGATGGTGAGCTCGGCGCAGCGGATGTTCCCCTCCACGCTTCCCTCGACCATCAGGCGGGCGTTGCTCTGGATGTCTCCGACGAGACGGGTGTCCTCCGCTATGAAAGAAATGGCGGTCTGTTTCGCCATGCCTCCTCGCGATTCGAGTCCCCGGGGCGCATCCCTTCCGGATCAGTAGTCCGGGGGGAGCTCCTTGAGCTCGGCCAGTGAAAAGACGGGCCCGTCCTTGCAGACGAGCTTTTCTCCGATGTTGCAGCGCCCGCACATGCCGATTCCGCATTTCATCCGGTTCTCCAGGGAGAGGATGATGTTCTCCGGAGGGAAACCCAGCTTCTCGAGCACGGGCTGGGTGAACCGGATCATGATGGGAGGACCGCATACGATGGCGACTGCGTTCTCCGCGCTGGTGACCTTCTCTTCCGTGATGGCGGGGACGAATCCCACGTTGTACTTCCAGTCCGGGTCGTCCGTGGCGTCCACGGTGATGTGCATGTCCAGGTCGTCCCTCTTCTCCCAGGCCATGAGCTCGTCCTTGTAAAGAAGCATGCCCGGGGAGCGCGCGCCGTAGACCACGGTGATGTTCTCGAACCGGGAACGGTTCTCCGGCTCCAGCATGTAGATGATGCTGGAGCGGAGCGTCGTGAAGGCGAAGCCGCCCCCGACGATCACCACGTTCTTTCCTTCCATCTGCTCCCAGGGGTACCAGTTCCCGAGAGGGCCCCTCACCCCCATCACGTCCCCTTCCCTCATGTTGTGGAGATGGGTCGTGACCTTGCCCACCTTGTTCACGGTGAAGGCGATGAACCCCTTTTCCGTGGGGGAGGAGGCGATCCCGATGGGGATCTCGCCCTTTCCGGCGATGGACAGCTCGGCGAACTGGCCGGGCGTGTACGCGAACTTCGCCTCGTCCTCGGGGTTGAGAAACACGAACTTGAAGGTCTTGAGATTCCGGTCCTCGGTCTCCGTGGTGATGCTGTCGATTCGAACCGGATAAGGAAGATACGGATTTTCCAATGGGCCACCCCCTGTATCTTGGTCGTTGATCATGATTCCCGGGGTTCGGGAGTCTCGCTGAGCACCGCCGCGTCGGCCGATCTCAGAGCGCGTTCATCTTTTCGGCGATTTCCCGGATGTCGATGTTCACGGGGCAGAACTGGACGCAGCGGCCGCAGCCCACGCACTGGATTCCGTCGTCGTACTTGTCCACGTAGTACTTGAGCTTGTGCATGAACCGCTGCCGCACCCGCTCGGTCTTGCTGCTTCTCGGGTTGTGCCCGGAGCCGTGCAGGGTGAACAGCGGGAACATGCAGGAGTCCCAGTTCCGCATTCGGTCCCCGACCATGGGCAGCATCTGCACCTCGTCCTGGATGTCGAAGCACCAGCAGGTCGGGCAGAGAAAGGTGCAGGTGCCGCAGTTGATGCAGGAGAAGGCCACGTCCTCCCAGAACGGGGCCTCGTATAGCGCGTTGACGTCCTTTTCCCGGAGCTTGTCCGTGGAGACACGCCTCGACCCCTTGCCGGCCACCTGGCGGGTGAGCCCCTGGGCCTTCTTCCAGGAAGCCTCGTCGGCCTCCTTTCCGCCGTCCGTCTTCTCGAGAAGGGCTTCGCCCTTGTCGGTCAGGGGCTGCGCCAGGTAGGCGTCCCCGAGGTCGTAGAGAAGGACGTCAAGCCCCTTGCGATCGAAGGGCCCGCTGCCCGCCGAAGCGCAGAAGCAGGTCTCGCAAGGGTCGTTGCATCCCAGCCCCACGAAGGTAGTGGCTTCGTAGCGCTTCAGCCAGTAGGGATCCTTGTACCGGGGCGTGTCGAAGTTCCGCTTGACCAGCTGGAACGCGAAGGCGTCGCAGGGGCGGATGCCCACCACGGCCCGGGGGGGGATCTCCTTCTCGTCCTCCTTCAGGATGTGGGCGTCCGGCTGGTTCTTGTCCAGGGTGTACTCGAACATGCGCTCCGACTGCGGCTCCGTCAGAAACTTGGGGGACATGCGCGTGTTCTGAAACTCGAAGCTCGGCCGGGTCCCCTCCTTCAAGGGGCGGAAGTTGTGAAAGTCCCCCTCCTTGACGGGAACGTATACTTCGTAGGCGTCTTTCAACCCTTCAAGGACCCCGGCCCACTCATCCTTGCTGAATATCTTGGCACTCATAGAACGTTCCTTTGCACGCAGAGTTTGTGATTCTTCCCGACCGCCCGCCTACCGGATGAAGTCGTTGGGGTCTTCCTTGCGGTAGACGTCCAGCGGGGGCCGCGAGTCCAGGCTCAGCCCCGCCTCCCAGTCGAACAGCTCGATGCAGTCCTTGTTGAGCTTCTTGGTGAACTGGCGGACCGGGATGCCCACGGGGCACGCCCGCTCGCAGGCGCCGCAGTCCGTGCACCGGCCCGCACAGTGATACGCCCGCAGGAAGTGAAACGTCATGGTGTCGGCAGGGTCGATGCTCTTGCCCACCCACTGGGGCTTGGACTCGTCCACGAAGCAGGTGGGGCAGTAACAGAGCGGGCAGGCGTTCCGGCAGGCGTAGCACCGGATGCAGGACGAGATCGCCCGCTCGAAGAAGTCCCACTTTTTTTGGGGCTCCATCTGCTCGATCTTCTCCACGTCCTTGAACGCCTGGACGGCCTGCTGCTCCGGCACCTCCTCGGCCACGAGCTCGTCGTACTCCACGGGGTTCCGGTGGCGGCAGGTGGCGCAGTTGAGCTGGAGGAAGTCCGCCTTCTCGAAGGTCTCCTCGTAACCGGGGCCCTTCACGGTGAAGCGCTCTCCGCCCGGTTCTTCGACGACCTCGGTGATCTCGCGGCCCTTGACCGCCCGTTTGACGGCGCGGTGATTGATGACGCCGGTGCAGGGCACGCCCACGATGTAGAGCCGCTCCCGGTCGGCCTGGTTCTCGATCACGTGGGTGACGATGTTCCGGGAGTTGCAGCCCGTGGCAAGGATGCCCACCTTGTCCGTCCGTCCCGTGAGGTAGTTGCAGAGGTTCAGGCCGCAGTTGCTGTCCCAGTGGAGAACGTCCACGTCGGCCGGATCGCGGACCAGGACGGGCTCGTTCATCATGGGGACGGAGCCTTTTTTGTACCCGATGAACGCGTCTACGGTCCCTTCCTCCAGTAGTTTTTTCGCGATTTCGCGGATTTTTTCCGTGTATTCGATCATTATGCCACCTCGGCTCTTCCTTTGATGAGATGCTCAGCGGGCCCGGCGTCCTTGACCGCTTGAATCACGTCGTTGGCCACTTGGACGAACTTCGTGGCTTCGGCCGAGGAAATCCACGAAAAGTGAAGCCTTCCGGGCTCGATGCCGATGTGCTCCAGGAGGTTTTTGAAGAGGGCGAACTTGCGACGGGCGTAGTAATTACCTTCCAGGTAATGGCAGTCGCCGGGGTGTCACCCGGAGACCCAGACCCCGTCTGCCCCGTGCCGGAACGCAGCCAGGAGGAACTTCGGCGAGATGCGTCCGGAGCACGGCACGCGGATGACCCGGATGTTCGGCGGGTACTGGAGCCGGCTCACACCGGCCAGGTCGGCGGCCCCGTAGGTGCACCAGTTGCAGAAGAAGGCCGTGATCTTCGGTTCCCACTCACTCATGCTCGTCTCCTTGCTCGTATCACCCCGCAAGAGCCGCCTCGGGGGTGAAAACGGTTCGATGATTGACGGAAACATCCCGGCGGCGGGTCCTTTTCCTCGTTTCCATCCAGAAAGGAGCCATTTTTGCCGATCTCATCGTCGATCAGCGAGGTTCCTTGTGCAGCGCGACGCTTCCGGGGACCTTACATCTCGTCGATCATGGTGATGATCTGGCCCGTCTCGAACCCGCGCAGGTTGATGGCGCCTGAACGGCACGAGGCCACGCACAGACCGCATCCCTTGCACAGCACGGGGTTGATGTCCGCCCTCCCGGAAAACGGGCCTTCCTCCAGAAAGGAGGGTGCGTTGTAGGGACAGAGCGTGACGCAGACCCCGCAGCTGGTGCACATGGTCGGCGTGACATAGGCCACGGTACCGCTCGTGGCGATGGTCTGCCTGGCCAGCAGGGTGACGGCCCTCGAGGCGGCGGCCTGGGCCTGGGCCACGGACTCGTCGATCGGCTTGGGGTAGTGGGCCATGCCGCAGAGGAATACGCCGTCCGTGGCGAACTCCGACGGCGCCAGCTTGGCGTGGGCCTCCACGAAGAAGCCGTCCTCGTTCATGGGCACCTTGAAGAACTGGGCCAGCTTCTCGTCCCGGTAGGGGACGATGGCGGAGGCCAGGGTGAGCATGTCGGCGTGAATGCGCACGTCGCGCCCCAGGATCGGATCGAAGACGTCGATCATGAGATTGTCGCCGTTTGCCACCACACGCGGCTTGCGCTCGAGGTCGTATCGGATGAAGATGACCCCGGCCTCGCGTGCCTGCTTGTAGAGCAGCTCCCGCTCGCCGTAGGTCCGAACGTCGCGGTAGAGGATGTAGACCCGCGTGTCCGGGTTGCGTTCCTTGAGACGGAGCGCGTTCTTGACGGAGTGCGTGCAGCAGACCCTGGAGCAGTAGGGACGCTCCGGCTCCCGGGAACCCACGCACTGGATGAAGACGGCGCTCTTCGTCTCCTGGAGCGCCGGAGCGTCGTCCATGAACTTCCGGTCGAGGTCCTGGTGGGTCAGGACCGCCGGGTGCTCGCCGTAGAGGTACTCCCGGGGCTTGAGCTCCGACGCCCCGGTGGCGATCACGGCCACGCCGTGCTCCACGGTTTCCTCGTTCCCGCCGGAGACCAGCACCGACTGGAAGTTCCCCACGAACCCGTCCACCTGCCCCAGCTCGGTCTCCAGCCGGAGGTCGATGTTTTCGTCGGCTTTCAGGGCCTCGGCCATCTCGGCGATCTTCTTCTGAACGTCCTCCCCCTGCGCCGTCCGGTCGAGGTTCAGGGCCTGCCCGCCCAGCTCGGCGCTGCGTTCCACCAGGGTCACGGGGTGCCCCTGGTCGCTGAGGCTGCGGGCCGCCGCCATCCCCGAGATGCCGCCTCCCAGGACGAGGGCCCGGGGGTTGATGTCCACCCTGGCCTCCTGGAGCGGCTCCATGAGGGCCGCCTTGGAGACCGCCATGCGCACCAAATCCTTGGCCTTCTCGGTCGCGGCCTCGGGGTCGTCCTTGTGGACCCAGGCGTCCTGGTTCCGAATATTCGTCATCTCGAACAAATACTTGTTCAGCCCGGCCGCCACCAGCGTCTCCTGGAAAAGCGGCTCGTGGGTCTTCGGGGTGCAGGCCGCCACCACGATCCGGTTCAGATCGTTGTCCCGGATCACCTTGGCCATGTTGTCCTGGGTGTCCTGGGAGCAGGAGTAGAGGTTGTCCGTGGCGAAGGCCACGTAAGGGAGGTCCTTGACGTAGTCGACCACCGCGGGCACGTCCACCACGCCGGCGATGTTGACGCCGCAGCGGCAGATGAAGACCCCGATCCGGGGGCTCTCGCCCACCACGTTTCTCTGCTCGGGGATCTCCGGCTCCCGGGTCTGTGTGTTCCGGGCGGACGCCAGGGGCGCACCGGCCTCGGCCGCCGCGGAGCTCGCCTCGATCACCGACTGCGGGATGTCCTTGGGCCCCTGGAGCGCGCCGCAGACGTAGATCCCGTCCCGGGACGTGGCCACGGGCGTGAAGGTCTCCGTGCGGCAGAAGCCGCCCTCGGTCAGCTCGACGCCCAGCTTGCCCGCCAGCTCCATCAGCTCGGGCGACGTCTCGAGCCCCACGGAGAGGACCACCATGTGGAAGATTTCCTCCACCAGCTCTCCCCCCTCCGTGGTGTAACGGAGGATCAGGTCGTCGCTGCCCGGCACAGGCGTGACCGTGTGGATTCGGGACCGGACGAACCGGACGCCCTGGTTCGTTTCCGCGTTGTTATAGAACCGCTCGAAATCCTTGCCGTGGGTCCGCATGTCCATGAAGAAGATGGTGCAGTCCAGCCCGTCGCCGCTGTGCTCCTTGGCGACGACCGCCTCCTTGATGGCGTACATGCAGCAGACCGAGGAGCAGTACGCGTGGTCGCAGCGGTTGATGTCCCGCGACCCCACACACTGAAGAAACGCAATTTTTTCAGGCTCTTTTTCATCCGACGGTCGCACGAGGTGCCCCATGGTGGGCCCGGAAGCCGACAGGATCCGCTCGAACTCCATGGAGGTGATCACGTTCGGATGGTTGGCGTAGTTGTAGGTGTCGAACGCCTTCGGGTCGAACGGCTTGAACCCGGCCGACAGGATGACGGACCCCACGTTCACGGTGAAGGTCTTTTCCTCGTCGTCGAACTTGATGGCCTCGGTGGGGCAGAACTTCTCGCAGGCCCTGCACTTGCCCTTCTGAAAGTAGATGCAGTTGTCCTTGTCGATGGCGTACTTGAGGGGGACGGCCTGGGCGTAGGGTACATAAGCCGCTTTGCGCTTTTGAAGACCTACATTGTACTCATCCGCAACTTTTTTTGGACATTTTTCAGCGCAAGTACCACATCCGATGCATTTTTCCAAGTCCACGAACCGCGGATGCTGCAGGACCTCGACCTGGAAATTCCCCTTCTCACCCTGAATGTCCTTGACTTCCGACAGGGTGAGCAACTCGATGTTCATGTGCCGGCCGACCTCGACCAGTTTGGGCGAGATAATTCACATGGCACAGTCATTGGTGGGGAAGGTCTTGTCCAACTGGGACATGGCCCCACCAATGGAAGGGGTCTTCTCGAGGAGGTAGACGTAGTATCCGGAGTCAGCCAGATCGAGTGCGGCCTGCATACCGGCGATCCCGCCGCCCACGACCATCACCGAACCCATGATGTCCTTGGACATGGAACTTTTCTCCTTATTTTGTAGAGTTAGATAATCGTGATTTTTTTCCCAAGAGCCATAAAAGTAATCAAGGGTTCCCGGCTTGTCAACATTTTTTGTAGAATCAGAGCCGGTTTGACAAACCCTGGACAGGATCCTGACCCTGAGTCCGGGGACACCAGGGCGGATTTCAATTCCGGCGGTTCTGCCTCAGGGTCTCTCCAGCGGTTTGACAAACCCCTGGCGGCACGATAAGACGAAAATCATCCCGCAAAACCTTTTGACCAGGAACCGGAGCCCTCCCTTGCAGACCTCACTGCCCATCATGCTGGCGCACGGCATCTGCCCCTTCAGCCGCCTCTACCAGCCGCTGGCCGGGCGGGACAACGACCGGGACGACCGCTTCCACTACTTTCGTTCCATCCGAAGCACGCTCCAGCGACACGGGTACACGGTCTTTCACACCCGCGTCTCCTGGGCGGGCGGTCTGGACCGCCGGGCACAGGACCTCCGCCGCGAGATCCTCCGGCACACGGACGGGTTCCGGAGGTGGCCCCGGGTTCACATCATCGCGCACAGCATGGGGGGCCTAGACACCCGGCGGATGCTCCTCGCCTACCGGATGGAAAACCGGGTGGCCTCTCTCACGACCATCGGGACGCCCCACCTGGGAACCTCATACGCCGACTGGGGAGTGGACCGGTTAGATTTCCTGGTCTCCGCGTCACGGGCCTTCGGGCTCAGCCTGGACGGAATCCGCGATCTCACCCGGAAGCGGTGCCGCCGCTTCAACAAGGCCGCGGCCTCCTACGAGGACGGAAACGGCGTGCTGTACCGAACCGTGGCCGGGAGCCAGCCCCCGGAACGGATATTTCTGCCCATGCGGTTCGCTTCCCGGATCATTCAACGGGAGGAGGGGGAGAACGACGGGCTCGTTCCACTGATATCGGCTGTCTGGAAGGAGGGTTTCCACCTGGCCACCATCGACGCGGACCATTTGAACGAGATCGGGTGGTGGGACCTGGGTGAGGGAAGGGCCGGGGTGTCGAGAAAGGCCTTCGAGTCCCGGATCCGGCGCTTCTATCTCGAGCTCGCCTCGGGACTGGAAGGATGAGCCCCATGGCGTCCTCCCGGGAATCCTGACCGGACGGCGCCTCCCCCTCTTTCGACGGCGGGGATGGTCATGCTCGCCGCCCATGTTCCGCTACTCCGCCAGGTCCGCCCATTCCATGCGGAGCGGCTCTACGATGGAGTGCGGCATCCTCGCCGCCTTGACCTACCTGGTGGCACAGGGGTGCACGTTCTCGGTCTCCGGATCCATCCGGCGGTGGTGGCCTGCGGCGGCGCCGCGCTCTGCCGGGCCCACGCCCGGGCAGCCGCCCCCGTCCGGGCCGG
>JAIPEI010000136.1 GCA_021737245.1 Deltaproteobacteria bacterium
GGTGGGGATCGTGGCACGCCAGGCAGGCGTCGGAGACCGCAGGCCGGGCCGCTGTCCCCTCCGCGTGGGTCCCCGCCCGGATCTCTTCCTGCACCCCGTCGTGGCAGGCCAGACATGGGTCGGACGAAAAGTCCTCCCTCGGGTTCCGGTTCACCTGACCGGCGGCGGGGTGCGTATCCCGGCCCGCCACGTCCTCGTGGCAGTCCAGGCAGGAGGCCCGCCCGTGGACGGAGGCGTGGAAGGCGTGCCGATCGACGATCCAGGAGGGCCCTTCCGCCGCAACCCAGGGCGATCGAACCGAAAACCACGCCAACAGGACCAGGAAGAGGAGCCCTCCCCGCCTGTGCTTTCCGCCTGGGAGCGTGGGCCCCGGAGGGGAAGGGGTCTGTCTGCTCGAGCCGCTTTCCGTTGTCAACACGTCCTCTCTTGCCGCCTCACCCGCGGGCGAGGGCATGGTTCCGGTCTCCTGTTGCGATTCGGGGACCGACCGCCGTTTCGGTGTGGGGGACTCCCGGAAGGGTGCCGATGTCAAGAGGTCTCCCCGAGTGGGTCCTCCTGCGTCAGGTAGTACCTTCCGTCCGGGGTCTTGGCCACCACGCCGCTCGCCAGGAGCGCCTGGACCGCCCTGGGCCGAAAGTCCTGTATTCCCAGCGACCGTAGGCCCGATTCTGCGCGGCGAAGCGGGACCGCGGTGGAGGGGTCGCGAGCCCCGGCCTGCTCCAGCTCGCGGACCACCCCTTTCAAGGTCCTGGCGGCCCTCCAGGTGTTCACCCGGCGGGTCAGCAGGTAGACGGCGACGAGAAGGGCGACGGCCAGGACGAGTTTCAGCTCCTCGCTCATTCAGAGCTCACCTGTCTTGCTTCGAAATCTCTCCGTTCTCCGGGAGCCGGATGACCAGCACGGGCCTCTTGCACCTCCTGAGCACACGCCGGGACGTGCTGCCGATCATGGCGTCCTCCAGCACGCCGTGCCCGTGGGCCCCCATGACCACCAGGTCGAAGGCCCCCTGGTTGGCCAGGCGAAGGATTTCCTCCACGGGGTTTCCGATCTTGATGACGATGTCGTCCGTGATGAAGTCGCATGCCGGCTGCTTGGCGCTGACCTCTTCGCAGAAGTTCTGGAGACGCTCCCGTATGGTCTCGGTGACCTTCCGGCTGTTCGTCTCCCTGAGTTCCTTCCACCTCTCCTCTCCCAGGATGTTCATGACCAGGGAGGCGGAGTAGGGCGATCGCTCCTCGAGCACGTGGAGAATAGTGATGCCGGCTCCGGTCAGGTTGCTCAAGTGGGCTGCGTACCCGAAGGCGTAACGGGCGTTCTTCGACAGATCGGTGACGTACAGGATCTTTTTGATGTCCGGAATCAAGGGGATCATAGGGGTCCCTCCCTGCGTTCATGGATACCGTGTCTCGGGGCTCGCCCCGGTGCACTCCACACCGTTGCACAATCTTTCCTGTCTCGGCCGGCAGGGGTTTCCCGGCCGCCGCCGACCCGTGCCTTAGTTCCGATCTCCTCCTCGTCACCCCACCAGCGTGTTGGCCAGCCACAGGATGGTTTCGGGCCAGATCACCACGGTGATGAGCCCCAGCTCCATGAGGCGCCAGAAGGGGAAGGCTCCCCAGTAGATGTCGCCCGTGGTTACCTCGGGCGGGGCCACCCCGCGCAGGTAGAAGAGGGCGTACCCGAAGGGCGGCGTCAGGAAGGAGTCCTGGAGCATAACCGCGATGGTCACTACGAACCAGACCTTGTCGAACCCCAGCTCCACGGCGATGGGCAGAAAGATGGGAAAGCAGATCATGATGATCCCGATCCAGTCCAGGAACATGCCGAGGAAGAAGAGGATCACCATCATGACGATGAAGGTGCCCCACTTGCCCAAGCCGATGCCGAAGATGAGGCTCTTGACCACCTCGCCCCCTCCGGACCCCATGAATACCCCCGAGAAGCAGGCGGCGCAGGCCAGGATCAGGACCACCATGGACGTGGTCTTCGAGGTGTTGATCACGGCGGTCGCGAGCCCTCGCCAGGTGAACTTCCCGTAAGCAACTGTCAAGACGAAGGCGAGCACCGCGCCGACGGCGGCGGCTTCGGTGGGGGTGGCGATGCCGGCGAAGATGGACCCCAGCACGCCGACGACCAAGATCACTGGCGGAACCATGGACTTGAGGACCCGCAGGGCCAGGGTCCCGGCCGGCATCCCGGCCCGCTCCTCCTTGGAGAGCGCCGGACCGTCCTGGGGCCGGATCGCGCATCGGACGATGATGTAGCCGATGTAGAGAAAGGCCAGGATGATCCCCGGGAGGATGGCGCCGGCGAAGAGCTTGCCCACGGAGATGGCCGACTGGTCGGCCATGACCACGAGCATGATGCTGGGTGGAATGAGGATGCCCAGGGTCCCCCCGGCGCAGACCGAGCCGGCGGCCAGTCGCTTGTTGTAACCGTACTTCAGGAAGACCGGCATGCTCAGGAGGCCCATGGTCACCACCGAGGCCCCGATGATGCCGGTGCAGGCGCCGAACAGGGTGGAGACCACCACCACGGCCACGGCGATCCCCCCCCGAAGCGGGCCGAACAGGTACCGCATGGTGTCGAAGAGGTCCTCGGCCACACCCGACTGATCCAGAAGTTGGGCCATGAGGATGAAGAGGGGGATGCAGACCAGGATGTAGCTGTCCATGGTGCCCCAGATCTGGTTCAGGAAGAGATAGAAGCAGGCCGGCCCCCAGCCCAGGTACCCGAAGATGGTGGCCAGCCCCCCGAGCACGAAGGCGAGTGGGTGCCCCATGAAGAGCCCGATCAGGAGGCCGACGAACATTCCGATGGTGATGAATTCCGCACTCATACCTCTTCCCCCTTTACCATCTGGATGATGGCCCGGATGAAGGTCGCGAGGCCCTGGTTCAGGAGCAGGGCGAAGGTGACCGGGATCACGGTCTTGACCACGGGCACGATCCGCAGGGCCGCTGACTCGCTCGTCTCACCGATGGACCAGGAGGTCCCGGCGTAGATGAGCCCCAGGTAGAAGACGATGATGCAGAACGGGAAGAAGAAAACCGTGTAGGTGATCACGTCCAGGATGCCGCGGGTCCTCGGGGAGAACCGCTGGTAGATGATGTCGATGCGGACGTGGGCCTGGTAGAGCATGGTGTAGGCCGCGACCAGCATGAAGTGGGGTCCGTAGATGTAGTTGGTCACCTCGGTGGCCCAGATGTGAGGGCTGTTGAAGAAACGCCTTGATATCACCTCGTATGCGACCACGACGGTGAGGGGAATCACCAGCCAGACGAAGATCCTGCCGGACCATTCGCTGACCTGGTCCATCCCTTTCAAGATCGTCTTGAGCTGCATGCGTATGCCTTTCTTTGACGGGACAGGGCCGTCAACAAACGGGTGCGGCGAACGTACCGAGGGCATGCGGGCAAAGAGGCCCTGGAGCCTGGCCCCGGGGCCTCTATGCGCAGGGTCTACTTCACGCCCATCTTCTCCAGCTCGACCAGGGCCGACTCCACGTAGGTGGGGTGGAACCCGTACCCGAACTTGCCCGTCATGTCGCGCCAGTCCTTGTAGTCCCTGAGGTACACCAGCTGGGACTTGAGGATCTTGGCGAACAGGCCGCCCCGTTCCTTGGCCGCCTCGATGATGTAGTCACCCGACATCTCGTCCAGCTTTTTCAGGCTCTCCTCGTCCAGCTCTACGATCTCCACGCCCTTCTGTTTGAACTTCTCGATGGCCCGGGCCGAGTCCGCCTCGTAGAAGGTCAGGCTGTCCATGGCTGCGGCCATGCAGGCCATGGTGAAGATGTCCTGGTACTGCTTGGGCAGCTTCTCGAAGGCCGACTTGTTCACCATGACGCCCGACTGGGTGGCCGGCTGGAACCAGCAGGGAACGCTCCAGTACTTGGTGATCTCGGCGAAGCCCATGCCCCAGTCGATGCCGGGGGCGCTGAACTCGGCCCCGTCCAGGGTGCCCCGCTCCACGGCCAGGTAGATCTCGCCGCCCGGCATCTTGACGGGGGCGCCGCCGAGCTTCTCCAGGATGGAGATGGTCGCGCGGGCCGGCGTTCTCACCTTCAATCCCTTGTAGTCCTCCAGGGTTTTGATGGGTCCGGCCTTCTCGGTGGTGCGGAAGCCCGACTCCATGGGCGTGGCGCCCAGGTTGAAGTACATCATGTCGAACTTGCCGAAGGCCTCGTTGTAGAGCTCGCGGCCGCCGTACTGGTAGTACCAGACCATGTAGTCCATGTTCGTGAACCCGTAGGGCATGGACCCCAGGAAGTCGAAGGCCGTATCCTTGCTGACCCAGTAGCTGGGCCAGTCGCCCACGGCCTGGACCACGCCCTTGCTGCAGGCGTCGAAGTACTCGAACGCCTTCATGAGGGACCCGGAGGGGAACCATTGGATCTCGAAGTCACCGTTGGTGGCCTGCTTCACGAACTCGATCATGGCCTTGTCGCCATGGTAGAGGTTGATGGCCTCGGTCCAGCAGCTGCCCATTCTCCACTTGACCTTTTCACCGGCCAGAACCGGCGATCCCGTCACGAGAAACATGACTGCCGCGGTCAGTGTGACCGCCAGAGCGATTCTTCTCATCTCTTACCTCCTTGTACCCCTGAAAAGGTTGACAAGTACGCGTTCGTCCAACGCCTCGTGTCCATGTGGTAAATCGATCACCTCCTTTCCCTTCCGGATGGTCTTTTCCTGTGGGACGCCGGAGTCCCTCCGGGAGACGGTTTGCGGACCCTTGCTCGGGTCTCCGGGTGTGTAGCCTCCCGGCAGCGCAAGGTGGAGTGTGCCCGTCGGATCTCATACCTCCGATCCCGGCCGAATCCGTCCCACCACGTAAGGGCCGTCGGGTATAACCACGGGTCGGGAGCGGCCCTCCAGCAAGGACTGCACCGTCTGCTGCACGTCCTCCGTCTTGACCGCGCCGGTCTTCGCCAGGTCCTCGTGGGAAAGGCCCGGGGAGTAGACGTAAACCTGTCCGGCATGGTCGAGGGCCTGGTAAATGTTCTGGGCGCACCACTGGTCGAGCACCAGGTTCGCCGGATCGCTGTAATGGGAGAAGAACGCCTCGGGGCTGCTCACGGTGCGCATGATGCCGCAGAACTCGGGGCTCCCAAGCCCGTCGCGGCACTCGCAGGCCACCACGACGGTTCCTCCCTCCCGGAGGATATCCATGGCACAGATCAAGGCCTTGCTCACTTGGTAAAAGGTCGCATCCAGGGGATATCCCCCGCCGGAGGTGATCACCAGGTCCGCAGGCCCGTCCAAGTCCACCACGGAGTGGCGGAAGACCATGTCGCAGCCCGCCAGGTGGGCTTGGTCATAGTGGCCGGCAAAGACCCCGGCTGTCTGCCGCTCCTTGTTGATCACCAAGTTCAGGATGAAGTCCGCTCCAACCCGCTCGGTCACGCGGATCACGTACTCGTGAAAGGGGTTCCCTTCGAGCACGCAGTTCGTGACGTTGGGGTGGTCGATCATCCTGTAGGAGTGCATGAACTTCATGGTCTCAAAGCTGGAGATCCCCGGGAGAATCGCCTTTCCTCCGCCGGAGTACCCCGCGTAAAAGTGAGGCTCGATGAGGCCGGTCAGGATCTTCAGCTCCGCGTCGAGGTAGTGCCGGTTGATCTCGATGGGGGCGCCGTCGATCTCGTCCACCTTTCGGTAGGTCTCGGGCCTTCGGCAGTAGTGGTTCACGATGGTGTACCGGTCCATGATCTCCCGGCCCACCATGGAGGCCAGCTCGTCCCCGAGGTTGGGCCGGTGCATGCCGGTGGCGATGAGGATGATGATGGACTCACGCGGAATGCCGCCCTGCTCGAGGGCGTTCAGCAGAGGCGGGAGGAGGACCTTGTTGGGGACGGGTCGCGTGATGTCGGAGATGACGACGCAGGCGGATTTCTTCCCCCGTGCGAGGTCTGTCAGAGGGGGGCAGCGGATGGGGTTCGACAGGGCGTGCCGGATGGCGCCCGCAGGGTCGGGCAGGGGGGGCATCTCCTGCATCTCCAGCAGGGGAAAGGAATCGGGAAGTTCCACCTCCACCGTGCCTTCGCCGCAAAGCAGGCCGGCCTTCATGCTGGGCTCCTCTCAGGGAAGGTTCATCTCCTCCAGACAACTCCTGCTTTCGATTCCACGGGTCGGATTCCGTTGGGTTCCAGGTTCGGGGTGCTTGGATTTCGGTGGGGCAAAGGATGTCTGGTCATCTGGTTATACCAAATAAACGAACAGGCTGTCGGATGTCAAGATCATTTTTTTTCTTCCTCGGGGGAGCTGGTGGTCAAAATGATAACAATCCATTGTAATCATATAAGAAACCGAAAAATACAGGCCCGAAGGGATCAAGTCCCGGCCCGGCGCTTGTCGAGGGTGCGACAGAATCTGCTTGTGCTGCGTTCCAGGCTATGGTAGGACCAGGCTAAACTGAATCGAGGTTCTGTCATGGTTTCGTTCCGAAAAATCTCACCCAAAAAAATCTCCGATGAAATCATCGAGCAGTTCATGGGCCTTCTGGGACGTGGAGAGCTCAAACCGGGTGATTCCCTGCCCTCCGAGAGGGAGCTTGCCGATCTCATCGGGGTCAGCCGGGCTCCCCTTCGGGAGGCCCTCAACGCCCTCCAGGCCATGGGGTTCGTCGAAATCCAGCCCCGCAGCAAGATCATCGTGAAATCCATGACCGACAAGGCCCTCATGGACCCCTTGAGCGTCTTCATCACCGAGGACATCGACAAGCTCTTCGAGCTCCTCGAGATGCGCCGGGCCATGGAGAGCTGGTCCGCCTACCTGGCCGCGGAGAGGGCCACGCAGGAGGACATCGCGAAGCTCCAGGCCATCGTGAAGAAGGATCAGGCCAACCTGAAGCGAGGAAAGGACGACGCCAAGACCGATGCCGACTTTCACGTCACCATCGCGGCCATGACCCACAACACCATCTTCTCCCACCTCATGGCCTCCTGTTATCACCTCATCTGGAACACGCAGAGGGTCTCCCGGGACAGGATGTTCCTGAAGCGGGGGAACCGGGAGAGCATTGCCGAGCAGCACTGGAAGATCTTCGAGGCCATCCGCACGAAGGACCCCCAGAAGGCCGGAAGGGAAGCGGCCAATCACATCGATTTCGTGGAGTCCGAGCTGAGAGAGATGATCGCCCCGAAGGAGGAGACGGCCTGAAACGGTCCTTTTCCCTCAACCGGCCCGGTTTTTCAAAGAGCATCCGGCAGACGGGGACACCCGCCGGCCCGGCCCGGCGCGCGCCCTCGAGCCCTAGTAGGTGAGCACCATGCCTCCGTCAAAGAGGAGGTCTCCGCCCACCAGATATCTTGCAAAGCGCGAGAACCCGAACACGAACAGGTTGCCCACCTCGATGGGGGACATCATCTCCTTGACCCGCGATCGACCCATCATGACGTCCCTCACCACCACCTCCTCCGTGATGCCCCGCTGCTCCGCCAGCGCGGGGATCTGGTTCAGTGCGAGCGGGGTCTTGATGAAGCCCGTGCTCACGCTGAAGGACCGGACCTTGCCTTCGCCTTCTGCGGCAATGGACTGGGACAGCGCCCGGAGTCCGAACTTGGTGATGTTGTAGACCGGCTTGTTGAGGGTGCAGAGGTGGGCGTGGACCGAGGCCATGTTGCCGATGGCTCCGGTGCCGTCCGCGCTCTCCTTTATGTGCGGTATGGTCAGCTGGGAGAGGTAAAAGGGGGCGCGGAGCATGAGCCGCTGCATCAGGTCGTAGGTCTCCATGGGAAAGCGCTCCACCGGGTCGATGTGCTGAATGCCGGCGATGTTGGCCACGTACTTGATGCTCCCCAGCTTGGCCGCCTCCCGGACCGCGTGCTCCAGCTGATCGTCCTGCGTGAGATCCACCCTCATGAAGATCATCTGCCCCCCCATGTCGCGAGCCATCTTCTGGGTCCGGGCCCCTTCCTCCTCGTTGATGTCCAGCCCCACGGTCATCAGGTTGTTCGCCGCTGCGGCGATCGCCGTGGCCCGGCCGATGCCGGTGCCGGCCCCCGTGACGATGCACACGTGGCCGTTGTTGAAGTTCGCATCCTCCACGGAGAGAATCTCTTCCTTCCGGATCTCCGGCTCGCTGATGTCCATGGCTCGCGCTCCTTTCGGCTGAGGTGGCGGTGCGTCGAGGAAGGCTAGCAAATGTCAGGCCAGGGGGGAGGCGTCTCCGCTGCCCCGGAACCGGGGAGCCCGAAGAGACGCGTGGGTCAGGGGCTGGGCGCCGCGGGTTCGTATTTTCAGGACGAGGGGCGTACAGAAACGGGGAAAGAAAATTGTATCACGTTGGGTACATGTTCCCCTGTGGATACAGTGCGTGGTTTCGGGAAGAGCGAAGCTGTGGGTCGCCGTCGCGGAGCGTTCCGGAAATCCTTCTTGATAACCCCGCACCTGATGGCCTATGCTGCCGGCGGATCTTCCCCCCCCGTCCACGGAACGCTCAGGAGGCGAATCGGCAACGGCATGACGGAGACCCACGCGGCGCACACGGATCGGGAAACGGCCCACCCGCCGGCATGGCTGTCCTGGCTCGTCTGGGGCCTCGGGGCCCTGTTCTACCTGAGCGGCTTCTATCAGCGCGTCGCCCCCGCCGTCATG
>JAIPEI010000137.1 GCA_021737245.1 Deltaproteobacteria bacterium
CCGGGTGAGGCCGTGCTCTTCACGGAGCTTGACGAAGTTGGCGATGATCTCACCCACCAGCTGCTTGGCCTCGCCGTGGATTCGGAAGCAGTACTTGTACTTGTCGTAGTTCTCCGCCACCATGGCGTGGTACTTGGGTGTGAGCACGCCCGTGGTGACGATGGAGACCTTCTTGTGCTTGCTCAGGAGCGGCATGGCCGCAAGGGCGGCCTCGGAGCGGACCGGTCCTCCCAGCAGAAAGTCCGCCTTCTTCTCGAGGATCAGCTTCTCCACGGCGAGCAGCGCCTCGCTCACCGGCACGCCCGGCTCCAGGTCCCGGGTGTCGATCACCTCCACCTTGAAGGGTCGTTTCTCTCCGCCCACATCGACGCCGCCCTCGGCGTTGATCTCCTCCACGGCCAGCTTGACGCCCCGCTCGGCGTCCCAGCCGTAGAGAAACCCCGTGGACAGGGGACAGCCGATGACGATGGGATCCTCAGCCCACGCCGCGGCCGAGGGCGTTACGAGGAACGCCGTCAGCAGAACAACCACGATTCCCAATCCTCTGAACTTCATCGCCTTCCCTCCTCATGAAATGGGTGATTGATCCGAAAACCCTGCGCCCTGAACCCGCAGTACCTTTCATGTCGCTCATGATTCCGCGACACACGAACCCGTCCATGCTCGTTCTCGATACCGACCGGCAAGCCGGCCGTTTGCAGGATCCCGCAGAGACCGGAACGAACCTCCCGGTTCATCCGGCATTCCGGGCTCACTGTCTATCACGCGTTCGAAGTCCGTGCTCCGTAATCTTCCGCTTGAGGAAAGGAAGGGAGACCTCGAGAAGACGCGCCGCCTTCTCCAGATCCCATGAGGTCTGAGCCAGGACCGCCCGAAGGTGATCCTTTTCCACTTCTCTGAGCGCCTTGACCTCCATGACCACGCCTCCCTGCTTCGTCCATGATCCCCAAGCAAAGGCCGTGCCGAACACCGTCAATGATTCGCATTTCGTCAAGCCGCTGAAAAATCAGTTTAAATCGGAACACCCCCTGGACACGCCGGACCGTGCGAGCGGGGGTAAAGCTGAAAAAACCTTTCGCGCGTGAAAGGTTCTTTCCGGTCCCGGCTCACGGGGGAACGATCCCGTACTTGCGGATCTTGCTCCGAAGCGTAGGCAGGGAGATGCCGAGCATTCTGGCCGAACGGGTGCGGTTCCACCCGGAGTGCGTAAGGGTGTTCTCGATGTGCTGCTTCTCCACCTCAGGCAGGGAGTAGATGGAGAGGCCGCCGGAGGGTGAAGGCTGCGTACGGAGGATCTCGTCGATCTCCTCCAGGAGAATCACGTTGCCCCGCGCCCGGACCACCGCCGCGACGAGGACGTTTTTCAGCTCCCGGACGTTGCCGTCCCAGGGGTGGGCCGTCAACCGGTCCATAACGCCACGCTGAAGCTTGGTGACCGCGGAGCCCAGCTCCTGGTTGATCTTCTGGAGAAAGTAGTCCACCAGATCGGGGACATCGCTGATGCGCTCCCTGAGGGGGGGTATGAACACATTCACCACGCCCAGCCGAAAGTACAGATCCTCCTTGAACAAGCCGTTTTTCACCTGCCCGGACAAATCCCGCTTCGTGGCCGCAATGATCCGGCACTTTGACTTCAGGGTCTCCTGTCCCCCCACGCGGGTGTACTCGCGCCGCTCCAGGAATCCGAGGAACTTCCCCTGAAGCCCCAGGGGGAGCTCCCCCACCTCGTCCAGCAGCAGGGTGCCGTTGCCCGCCAGCTCGATCTTCCCGCGCTTCGTCCGGGTGGCCCCGGTGAACGCCCCCTGCTCGTGCCCGAACAGCTCGCTTTCGATCAGGTTTTCCACAACTGCGGAGCAGTCCAGGGTCACGAACGGCTCCTGGCAGAACGGACTGTTTCTGTGGATCACCCGGGCCATCAGCTCCTTGCCTGTGCCGGTCTCCCCCCGGATGCAGACCGTGGCCCTGTTCTGGCAGAGAAGCCCGATCATCTTGAAGATCTCGCGCATCTTCTCGCTGTTGCCGATGAGGATCTCCTGGCTGGGAGGACGATCCAGACCGTTGCCCAGGGGGGTCTCCCGATCCACCTCCAGGATATCCAGAGCGCGGTTCACGGCCTTTTCCACGTCGTCCGGATCGAACGGCTTGTGGAGATAATCATAGGCCCCGTTCTTCATGGCCTGGATGGTGCTCTCCATGTCGTGAAAGGCCGTGATCATGATCACCTTGGAGCGGGGTTCACACGCCTGGATCTCGCTCAATACCTCCAGCCCGTCCCTGTCGGGAAGGCGGATGTCCAGGATCACCACCTCGGGTTGGTGGCGGTGGAAAAGAGCCAGCGCCTCCTCAGCGGTATCCGCCAACAGGACCTCGTGGTGCTTTTCCCCGAGAAACATCTCGAGAGACTCGAGGATCGAACGCTCGTCATCAACGACCAGTATCCTGGACATGCCCATTCTCCCCGGGAAGGCATATGGTGAAGGACGCCCCTCTGGAACGTCTGTTCCGTGCTTCCACCCAGCCGCCGTGGCCCTCGACGATGCGCTTGACGTTGTTGAGTCCCAGGCCGCTTCCCTTGGTTTTGGTGGTAAAAAAAGGCTTGAACAGATCGGACAGGGCGGCCTCGGGCAGGCCCCGCCCCCTGTCGAGAACCGAGATCTCCGTCCGGGGAGAGCCTCCGTCGGGGACATAGGCGGTGGTAACGCGGATCTCTCCTTCCCTGCCGGAGGCCTCCACCGCATTGAGGAGCAGGTTGATCAGGGCCTGCTCCAGCTTCTCCCCATCCGCCCGCACATCGGGGATCCCCTTCTCGAGGCGGGTGACCAGGCTCAGGCCGTTCTCCCGGAACTTCGCCTCCAGGAGCTCGACGCAGGACCGGACCAGCGGGTTGATCCGGGTAACCGCGTACTGGAGCTGAAGCGGTTTGGCAAAGTCCAGGAGCTCGTTCAGGATGCGCTCCAGGCGGACCACCTCGCGGGCGGAGATGTTGAGGCGGCGAAGATCGTTTCCCTGGATCCTGGGGGTCTTGGTGAGAAGCTTCAGGTTCAGGGTCACAGCGGCGAGGGGATTGCGGATCTCGTGGGAGAGCGACGTGGTGATCTCGCCCACGTAAGCCATGCGCTCCGCCTCGAGCATGCGCTTCTCCATCCTGACCCGTTCTGTGATGTCCCGGCAGATTCCGATGCTGGAGAGGCGGTTGTCGAACACGGTGGTCTTGGCCAGGATCTCTGTGGGAAAGCAGTCGCCGTCTCGGTCGAGCCGCATGTACTCGAGGCTTCTGGGCGCCGACCGTGTGGTGAGGCTCCTGCGATAGATGTCGTTTACCCGGTCCCGGTCCTCCGGGCGGACAAAGGAGTAAAACTTCCGCCCGACGATCTCCTCGATGCTCCGGCCGTGCATCCTGCAGAAGGCCCGGTTCGCAAACACGATGACTTCGTCCTGGATCACGAAGTAGCCGTCCGTGATCTCCTCGACCAGCGTCTTGTACTTCCGCTCCGACTCCCGAAGCTGGCTGGTCCTGGCTCGAACCTCCTCCTCCAGCCTCCTGTTGTGCTCCAGGATCTTCTTCTCATGCATGTTTTGAAAGTGGATGCTGAATCGCTGAATCGTGTAGGTGAGGCAGTCGTTGATCCTGCACAGGGCGTCCAGGAACTCCTCGCGCGAGGTCTCCCGGGCAAGGAGGGGAATGACGATGATGCGGTACAGCTCGAAGGCCCGCTGCACATCCGAGAGAAGGAAGCCCGTCTCCAGGCGCATTCGCGTGATCCGGTCGATGAACCGGTTGATCGGACCGAAATCGCCGCGAACGAGCATCTCCCGATTCGCGTCGAAGGCGCCGGAGACCGTGTCCATGAGCTCCCTGCGGGGCCGCCGGACGTACAGCTCCCCGACCTCCGTCTTGAGCTTCAGGACCCACTCCCGGATGATAGCCGACCTGTGGCGCTCATGAAAATCGTCCAGGCTGAACCCCATGCATCTTTTCCCTTCACCAGACAGGCAGGACCGGCGCCCGCGGGCAGGATCGTCCTCATGCTCCGGGCGGCCCGCACGAACCACGGTCAAGGACGCCCGGCAGCCCTCGAGAAGCCGCCGGAATCCACACCAACCGTTTCAACGGCCCGGGCTTCATCACGGGCCGGGTGTCCAAGATCGGGGAATGGTTCAGTGAAGAGCTATCATGAGCAGTCCGCACAAAGCAGCCGGCACGCGGTCGGGAAGACCGCCGGGTGTCAGGGGCAGGGATCGTCCGCTCCGGCGTGGAGGTCGTCGATCGGAGACAACGTGTGCAGAACGCATGGGTTTCCTGCCGGCCTGCTTCCGGAGTGCGATCGTATTATAGTGGATCGGCCGGCTGAGTGCAAGAGCGCCGGAGAAGGACCGAAGGCGGCCCGGGTGATCCGGAAAGATCACCTCCGGTCCTTCTTCACCAGGAACATCAGCACGACTCCCGCCACGGCCATGACGATGTTGAGGACGAAGGCGATGTCGTATTGACCGGTGGCATCCCTCAGGCTCCCGGCCACCCAGTGGACCACAATGGCGCCCAGCCCGTAGAACGGGGTCCAGGCCCCGATGACCGTCCCCATGACCTCCTTGGGGAAGTAGTCCCCGGCGCAGGCCCCGTAGATGGGGAAGGTCACGCCGTAGAAGACGGCCAGAAGGCCGACAAAAAAGGTGAGCGCGGGCCAGGAGTGCCCCCAGAAGAGAATCCCCGCCAGGGCGAGGGCAATGAAG
Source organism: Deltaproteobacteria bacterium (assembly GCA_021737245.1). Classification (GTDB taxonomy): domain Bacteria; phylum Desulfobacterota; class DSM-4660; order Desulfatiglandales; family HGW-15; genus JAIPEI01. The sequence continues at coordinate 4,732 of JAIPEI010000137.1, forward strand.
GTGTTGGAAAGGAGGATGGTCCTCCTCCTGCCCAGGACATCGGAGAGCGGCAGGACGGTCAGCACACCGAGGACCTGGCAGGAGCCGTGTATGGTGGCAAGGAGGCTGGCCTTTTCCAGGGAAAGCCCCAGCTGGTGCTCGGCGTAGTCCACCATGAAGGTGGTGATCCCGTACAGGCTGTATGAGACGGCGAAATAGGACGCGCCGATCATCCAGAACGTGGACGACTTCAGCACCGAAACCTGCTCCGGCTTGAGCTCGGGCACAATCGGATCCAAACCCTGCGGTGCGGATCCCCGATCGCCCCATGGCCGCCGGCCGGCCGCTTCGGGGCTGCTCCGCAGGAAAATCCCGTTTCCCAAGACCATGACCAGGGCGGCCGCACCCAGGAAGTACCACGAGTGACGCCACGAGTAGTGCTGGACGATCCACGGAAAGGCCAGGCCCATGAAGGCGAACCCAAGCCCGTAACCGGCCGAAAGAATTCCCAGGGCCAGGCCGCGCCGCCGGGGAATGAACCACCGTTGGACCACGGTGATCACGGGCGTCCACATGCCCGTCGCCCCGAGGCCCACCGCTGCATACGCGAGGCAGGCCCCGACCAGGGAGTCTGCTGTTCCCATGGCCACCAGGCCGAGTCCGAGAAGCAGAGCGCAGAAGGAAATCACCCGGCGGGCGCCCAGCCGGTCCGTCAGGAAGCCGGTCAGGGGGGTCACGGCGACGTAGGTGAAGAGATAGGCGTTGTAGACGGAGCCGCCCTGGGTCCGGCTGAACCCGAGGTGCTTGATCATCTCGGGGAGCACCACCCCGTACCCCAGCCTGGCGGAATAGTTGATGAAGAGGTCCACGAAGCAGACCCCGAGAATCACCCACGCCCAGTGGAGTCCCCATCTTCTCATGTCTGTTACGTTCTCCCGTTTGCAGACGGAACACACTGGAATCGCGGCGTCCCGCCGGTTGAACAGTGAATCGAGCAAAGCGTCCGTGGCTGCAGGGATTGTAACGGCGGCAGGAGGGTCCGTCAAATATCCTCTATCCACCTTCTGATACCCATTGACACAGGCATAACAACCATGCATACTTATGCATATGAGAACCACACTGAACATCGACGACGAAACCCTGGAAAAGGCCATGCAGCTCACGGGCGTGCGGGAGAAGACCGCGCTCGTGCGCCGCGGCCTTGAAGCCCTGATCGCCCAGGAGAGCAGTAAGCGCCTGGCCCGGCTCGGCGGCACGGAAAAGAAGCTTCGGGCGCCCGGCCGCCGGCGGTCTGAGGGTTCCTAGTCTTGGTGCTTGTCGATACCCCCGTCTGGGTGGACCACCTGAGCCGGGGGAACCGGCGCCTCGAGGCCCTGCTCCTGGAAGCCCGCGTCGCCTGCCATCCCTTTGTCATCGGCGAGCTGGCCTGCGGCACGCTGAAGAGCCGCGCCGAGATCCTCTCTCTTCTCGGCTCCCTGCCCTCGAGCCTTGTGGTCTCCCAGGAGGAGTTCCTCCGGTTTATCGACTTGAACGCCTTAGCAGGCCGGGGCATCGGGTTTGTTGATGTCCACCTGCTGGCCTCGGCCCGCCTGTCCGTCCTGCCGCTGTGGACGGGCGACAAGCGTCTGGCCGGCGCTGCCCGGGATCTCGGCCTGGCGTTTTCGTAGCGGGCATTCGATCCTTCCCGAGTCGGGTCTTTTTCCTCTTCCCGGCTCGATGCGCTTCAACGGTCGAACCGGAACCGCCACAGGGCAAAGGCGAAGAACAGGGCGGCGAACCCCAGGAGCACGCCGGCTTCCGGGAGCACGTCCCGAAGCCCCAGGCCCCGGATCATGGCGTCGTGGTACCCTTCCAAGGCCCAGGCGTGGGGCGTGAACCGGGAGAGGAGGCGCAGGCCCGGGGGCATCACGAAGCTGGGCACCATCATGCCGCCCAGGGCCGAGAGGGCCACCGCCAGGAGCACCGAGAACCCGTTCACCTGGGCCTCGGTCCGCCCCAGGGCGGCGACCAGGAGCCCCATGCCGTTGGCCGAGGCGGCCAGGGCGAGGGAGACGACCACCAGGGCCGGGACACTGCCCGGCCTCACCCCGAAGAGGAGCACGCCCACCGCGAACATGAGCCCGATCTGAACGAGGTTCACCAGGTAGTAGGGAACGAGCTTGCCCACGAGCAGCGTGGCCCGGGTCATGGGGGCCGTGAGGATTCGCCGGAACGTCCCCTCCTGCCTCTCCCTGAGCAGGCCCGACGCCAGGGTGAGGACGATGAAGAACACCCCGAAGATCGTGTAGGCCGGAACGTGCTGCTCCGCGGCCGTGGGTCGTCTCCGGTCGTCGAACCGGCTGAGGAGCCGGACCCCGAGCATCCCGGTCCCCGCTTCGCCGCCTCCGGAGCCCAGGCCCTCTGCCAGGGGACCCAGGCGGGCCGACCACAGCCTCCGCTGGATGGCCCCTTGGACCGTCCCCCGAACCGACGAGAGCAGCGGCCGGTTCAGGCCCGGGTCTGCAACGAGGACGGCCGGCGTTTTGTCTGGCGAGGGGCTCGGCGGTGCGGGCTGGAAGGCGTCCGAGAAGCCCTCCTGGAACTGGAGGGCCAGGGGAAAGCGCCCCTTTCGGACGAGCGACTCGGCCCGCTCGAGGGTCAGGACGTTTCCCTCCACTACCTCGATCCAGAGGATCCCTTCCAGCCCTTTGAGGTCCGAGAGCACCTCCGCGGCCCGGTCTCCCCGGTCCCGATTCACCACCAGGATCCGGACGGGCCGGTCGCGGGTCCCCGCCTCGTACACCCCTTGCAACGCCCAGCTCATGACCACGATGAAGAAGAGGGGCATGGCGAAGAGCAGGACCAGGGCCTCCCGGTCCCGCCAGAGCACCTTCAGCTCCTTCACGGTGATGGCGAGCACCTGATACGTCACCCGTTTTCCTCCGCGAGAGGCGCAGGGATCCCTTCGCCGGGATCCCGAAGGCGCCGGCCTGTCAGGTGAATGAACACGCTCTCCAGGTTGGGTTCCAGGATGTTCAGTCCCAGGACGCCCGCCTCCCGGACGCCCGCCAGGGCCAGGACGTCCTGGACCGTCCTTTCCGGCTCCCGGGCCTTCAGGTGCCAGATCCTGCCGCTGCCGTCCAGGCCCTGGACGGACTCGAGCCGGGCCATCTCACCCCGAACTCCCGTTCGGAGCGGCGACTTGAGCTCCACCCGGATCAGGCCCTCCCCGAACCGGCGGATCAGGGCCTCGGGGGTGTCGAGATGGAGAACTCGCCCCTGGTCCATGATCGCAACCCGGCCGCACAACCGTTGGGCCTCTTCCATGTAGTGGGTGGTGTAAAGGACCGTCATTCCCTGCCGGTTCAGCCGCTCCAGCGTCTCATGGAGCGCACGGCGGTTCTGTGCGTCCACCCCCGCGGTGGGTTCGTCCAGGACCAGGATCCGGGGTTCGTGGACCAGCCCAATGGCCACGTTGAGCCGCCGCATCATCCCGTTCGAGAAGGTGGCCACGGCCTGCCCCGCCCGCTCGGCCAACGCGGCGATCTCCAGCCCCTTCCGCACCCTCTGCTCCAGGCGCCGCCCGCGCAGGCCATAGAGCCTTCCAAAAAAGCGAAGGTTGTCCGCGGCGTCCAGGGCGGGGTAGAAGGCGAACTCCTGCGGGACGAACCCCAGTGCCGATTTGGCCTCGAGGGGGCGGGTGGCCATGGGAACGCCGTGGATCCGGACGCGGCCGCCGGTGGGCTCGATCAGTCCGGTCAACATGTGGATGGTGGTGGTCTTGCCCGCCCGGTTCGGTCCCAGGAGCCCGAACAACTCCCCGTCGAGGATTTGCAGGCTGATCCCGCGGACCGCCCGAACCCCGGAGAACGCCTTCTCCAGGGTCTCCAGGGAAACGGCGGGGG